>NZ_JAKSYK010000076.1:0-119561 GCF_022829425.1 Methylobacterium sp. J-072
GTCTGCACCGCGCCGGAGGTACCGGCGCGGATCCGTCGCGGGCTGTCGGACGCGGCGGCGATCCTGCGTCGCGGATAGCATCCCCGTCTCTTGCCGGGCCTTCCCTGGCCTTGCGCGCCGGTTCGGCCTACATGGCGAGGCAACGGGCCGCGGTCCGGGATCATCCGGTACGGGCGCAGGCCTTCGGCCGGGCCGCGCAGCCGGAAGGGCGGACGCCGAACGGCATGAACTTTCAGGGACAGCACCGGGGACCGGCGGAGCCGGTCGAGCCGGTAAAGCACGACGCTGCCGCGGACACCCCGCGGAAAAGCTGGCGCGGCCGGTATGCCTGGATCGGCACGGCCGCCAGCATCGTGCTGTTCGCGGTCTCCCTCGGCGTGCTGTGGAAGCTCGTCCAGAGCGTCAGCTGGGCGGAGGTGCGGGCCGCCGTCGCGGCGGCGACCGCCGAGCAGCTCGGCCTGGCCTTCCTGTTCGTCGGGATCAGCTACCTGTTCCTCACGGGCTACGACGCGCTGGCCCTGCGCCAGCTCCGGATCAAGGTCCCGTACCGGATCACCGCCCTCGCCTCGTTCACGAGCTACGCGGTGAGCTTCACCCTCGGCTTCCCGCTGCTGACCGCCGGCACGATCCGCTACTGGATCTACGCCCGGCAGGGTCTGTCCACGGCCAAGATCGCGGCGCTCACCGTCATCGCCGGCTTCACCTTCTGGCTCGGCATGGGCGTGGTGCTGGGCCTCAGCCTGATCATCGAGGCCGGCCAGCTCGCCGGGCTCGCCTTCACGTCGATCCGGATCAACCAGGGCGTCGGCCTCGCGGCGCTGGGCCTCGTGCTCGGCTACCTCGCCTGGGTCTCGGCCAAGAAGCGCAGCATCACCGTCAGGCAGTGGCGGCTGGAACTGCCCGGCGCCTCGGTCTCGATCGGCCAGATGCTCGTCGGGATCGGCGATGTCTGTGCGGCGGCGGCCGTGCTCTACGTCCTGCTGCCGCAGGAGATGACGCTGGGCTTCACCACCTTCCTGGCGATCTACGTGCTGGCCGCCATGCTCGGCATCGCCTCCAACGCCCCCGGGGGAATCGGGGTGTTCGAGGCCACCGTGCTGCTCGCCCTGTCGAGCCTGCCGCGCAACGAGGTGCTGACCTCGCTGCTGCTGTTCCGGGGCTGCTACTACGTCGTGCCGTTCATGACCGCGCTCGCGATGCTGGGCCTCTACGAGATCGTGAAGAGGGCCGGCGGTGCGCGCGATCCGGGACCGCCGGAAGGCACGGCTGGCCCGTCCGGTCGGCCATGGCCCGACGACACCGAGTCCCGGTAACCGCTCCGGCCCGCCGTCGCCCATGTCCGACCGCCCGCGCAGTTCCCAATCCTGGATGGGCGCCGCGATCGCGATCGGCCTGTTCGGTGCCATCGTCGGGCTGTCCGGCCGTCTCGACCTTCCGCTGATCCTCGCCGGTCTCGTCTCGGTCTGCCTGGGCGGCTGGCTCGCCGGCCGCGGCCGGGACGCCCCACCGCCGCGGCCGGCGGCGACGGCCCAGCGCCACGCGATCGCCGAGGCGCTGCTGGCCCATGTCCCCGACCCGGTCATCCTGGTGGACCGCCGCACCCTGGTGGTGGAGGCCAATCCGGCGGCCCGGGCGCTCCTGCCGGCCCTGCATCAGGCCCGGCCCCTGTCCTTCGCCCTGCGAAGCCCGGAGGTCCTCGACGGGGTCGAGGCGGTTCTCAGTTCCGGCATGCCCCGCCGCGTCCCGCTTTCGACCCGAGTCCCCCTGGAGCGGACCTTCGAGGTCCAGATCGGCGCCCTGCCGATGCCGGACGGGTCGGGGGTCAGCGCCGTGCTGTTCCTGCGCGATCTCACCTCGGCCCGCCGCCTGGAGGCGATGCGGGTCGATTTCGTGGCCAATGCCAGCCACGAGCTGCGCACGCCGCTGGCCACCCTGATCGGGTTCATCGAGACGCTGCAGGGGCCCGCCCGCGAGGATCCGCAGGCCCGCGAGCGCTTCCTCGAGATCATGCGCGTCCAGGCCCTGCGCATGACGCGGCTGATCGACGACCTGCTGTCGCTGTCGCGGATCGAGCTGCGCGAGCACGTGGCCCCGACCACTGTGGTCGATCTCGGCGCGCTCGCCCGCCAGATGGTCGACGCGCAAGGGCCGCCCGCCGAGGCGCGGGGCGCCACGGTGCAGTTCGCGGACGGCGACGGCCCCTATCCGGTGCCCGGGGATGCCGACGAGCTCGCTCGGGTGATCGAGAACCTGATCGAGAACGCCGTGAAATACGGTGGCGGCCATGTCGGCGTCGGCCTGAGCCGGGAGGACGATCCCCGGCTCGGCCGCCGGATCGTGCTGTCGGTGACGGATGACGGCCCGGGCATCCCGCCCGAGCACATCCCGCGCCTCACCGAGCGCTTCTACCGGGTCGACGTGGCCTCCAGCCGCGCCCGGGGCGGGACGGGCCTCGGCCTCGCCATCGTCAAGCACAGCCTTAACCGCCACCGCGGCCGCCTCGCCATCGAGAGCACGGTCGGCCAGGGGACGATCGTGCGCGTCAGCCTGCCGGAACACGGTGCCCTGGCGGAGGGGCCGCGCGTCGCCGATCAGGCCGGGCCGGTATAGGGGCCGATCCCCAGCCCGGCCTCGACCCGCGGGATCCAGGCGCGAATCGCCGGGTAGGTGGCCAGGTCGAATCCGCCCTCGTGGGCCATGCGGGTATAGGCGACCAGCGCCACGTCGGCGAGCGTCAGCGCATCGCCGGCTATGAAGGCGGAGCGTTCGAGCGTCCCCTGCATCAGCCGCAGCGCGTCCCCACCGCGTTCCGCGAGCTTCGGGTCGAGCCCCTCCGGGGCGCGCTTGAGGTAGTGGAGCTGGTAGCGGCGGACCGCGATGTAGGGCTCGTGGCTGTACTGCTCCCAGAACATCCATTGCAGCATCCGGGCGCGGGCGCGCGCCGCTTCGGGCACGAGCGCCGAGCCTTCCGCCAGGTGGATGATGATCGCGTTCGACTCCGACAGGGTCTCGCCATCGGGAAAGACGACCAGTGGGACCCGGCCCGCGGAGTTCAGCGCCAGAAAGGCCGGATCGCGCGTCCCGCCGCCCGGGACATCGATCGTGTGCCATGTGGCCGGGATGCCGAGATGATCGGTCACCCATTTGACCTTCAGGCAGTTCCCCGAGCCGGGGTCGCCATAGATGGTCAGCTTCTCGGCCATGGGGTCTCCCGCGCGGCGTGCGAAGGAAATCTGTCCGGCCACGCGCGATTTGGCAATGCGATCCGGGCGGCTCTTGACCTTCCCATGATGGGAACCCCCATCTGAGGCGGCATGGATGCTTCGATCGGAACCGCCCCCGTGCCCGAACACGTCTCCCTGAGCTTTCCCGTCACGGGAATGTCCTGCGCGTCCTGCGTCGGCCGGGTCGAGCGCGTCCTGAGGGCGCTGCCCGGCGCCCGCGACGTGGCGGTCAATCTGGCGACCAACCGGGCCAGCCTCGTCCTCGGCGGCGGCGCCAGCCCGGCCGATGCCGCGGCGGCGCTGGCCGATGCCGGCTACCCCGTCCCGGAGACGGAGAGCCGGATCGCCGTCACCGGAATGTCCTGCGCCTCCTGCGTCGGGCGCGTCGAGCGGGCGCTCGCCGCCCTACCGGGCGTAAGCGGCGCCAGCGTCAACCTCGTCACCGGCCAGGCCGCGATCCGCCATCCCGAGGGCCTGGTGTCCGTGGCCGACCTCGTCGCGGCCGTGGGTGCGGCGGGCTACGAGGCCCGACCCGTCGAGGATGGGCCGCGACGCGATCCCGCGGCCCGGCAGGAGGCCGAGGGCCGTGCCCTGCGCCGCGACCTCGCCGTGGCGGCATTGCTGTCCGCCCCCGTGGTCGTCCTCGACATGGGCGGCCACATCCTGCCCACCCTCCACGGCGATCCGGTGACGGCCATGGTCCAGGCTGCCCTGGCGACCCTGGTGCTCGCCTGGCCCGGCCGCCGCTTCTTCCTGCGGGGCGTGCCGGGCCTGTTGCGCGGCCACCCCGACATGAACGCCCTGGTCGCCCTCGGGGCCGGGGCCGCCTACCTCTATTCCCTGGTCTCGACACTGCTCCCCGGCCTGCTGCCCGCCGGTGCGGCGCATCTCTATTTCGAGGCCAGCGTGCTGATCGTCACGCTAATCTTGCTCGGGCGAACCCTGGAGGCCGGCGCCCGAGGGCGGACCGGGCAGGCCATCGCCCGGCTGATGGACCTGGCGCCCAAGACCGCCCGCGTGATCCGGGACGGGGCCGAGGTCGAGGTACCGCTCTCGGCCCTGGCGGTCGGCGACGTCGTCCGCGTCCGTCCCGGCGAGCGGGTCGCCGCCGACGGTGCGGTGGTGTCCGGCACGAGCCACGTCGACGAAAGCATGGTCACGGGTGAGCCGGCGCCCGTGCGCAAGGGGCCCGGGGACCGGATGGTCGGCGGCACCCTCAACGGGCGCGGCAGCCTCGACCTGCGGGTCGATGCCGTCGGCGCCGCCACCGTGCTCGCGCAGATCGCCGCCATGGTCGAGCGCGCCCAGGGTGGCAAGCTGCCGATCCAGGCCCTGGTCGACCGCGTCACCGGGCGCTTCGTGCCGGCGGTGATCGGGATCGCTCTTCTAACCTTCCTGGGCTGGCTGATCCTCGCCCCGGCGCCTGCCCTCGGGCCGGCTTTGGTCAATGCCGTGGCGGTGCTGATCATCGCCTGCCCGTGTGCCATGGGGCTCGCCACCCCCACCGCCATCATGGTCGGGACCGGCCGCGCGGCTGGCCGGGGCATCCTGTTCCGCGACGGCGCGGCGCTGCAGGGCCTGCGCGACGTGCGCGTCGTCGCCTTCGACAAGACCGGGACCCTCACCGAGGGCCGTCCGCGCGTCACCGATCTTTTCGTCGGCGCGGGCCTCGCGGAGGACGAGGCGTTGGCGCTGGCCGCCGGTCTGGAAAGCCGGTCCGAACATCCGCTGGCCGGCGCCGTGGTGGCGGCTGCCCGCGGCCGGGGCCTCGCCATACCCGAGCCGGAGCGCTTCGAGGCGCTGGAGGGTTTTGGAATCTCCGGCCGGGTCGCGGGCCGGAGCGTGGCCCTCGGCGCGCCGCGCTACCTGGAAAAACTCGGCATCGCCCAGGACCCGGACCTCGCCGATCGGGCCGAGCGACTGGCTCGGGACGGTAAGAGCCCGATCCACCTGGCCCTCGATGGCCGTCACGCCGCCCTGCTGGCCGTGGCCGACCCGGTGAAGCCGGGCGCCCGCGAGGCCGTGGCGGCGCTGAAGGCGCAGGGCCTCGTCGTCGCGATGGTGACCGGCGACGATCCGCGCACCGCCGCCGAGATCGCCAAAAATCTCGGCATCGACGACGTGGCCGCCGGCATCCTGCCCGGCGGGAAGGTCGACGCCGTCCAGCGGTTCAGAGCGGCGCATGGGCCGGTGGCCTTCGTGGGCGACGGCATCAACGACGGGCCCGCTTTGGCTGAAGCCGATGTCGGCCTCGCCATCGGCACCGGCACGGACATCGCCGTCGAGAGCGCCGACGTGGTGTTGATGTCGGGGGATCCGGCGGCGCTGGTCGAGGCGCTGGCCCTGTCCCGGGCGGTGATGGCCAATATCCGCCAGAACCTGTTCTGGGCCTTCGCCTACAACGCGGCTCTGATCCCGGTGGCCGCGGGCCTGCTGGTGCCGTTCGGAGGCCCGGCCCTGTCGCCGGTCCTGGCCGCGGGTGCCATGGCCTTCTCCAGCGTCTTCGTCCTCGGCAATGCCCTGCGGTTGCGCCGGGCCGGCGGACGGGCCGCCCCCGTCACGGCGACGGCGCTGGCGCCGAGGCCCGCATGAGCGCGATCACGATCGGCGAGGCGGCGCGGCGCACCGGCGTCTCGGCCAAGATGATCCGCTGGTACGAGGCGACCGGCCTGTTGCCGCCCGCGACCCGCTCCGAGGCGGGCTATCGCCATTATGACGATGCGGACCTGCACACCCTGCGCTTCGTCCGCCGCGCCCGCGACCTCGGCTTCAGCGTCGAGGCCATCGCGGACCTGCTGGCCCTCTGGCGCGACCGCGCCCGGCCGAGCGCCGGCGTGAAGGCGATCGCCGAGCAGCAGATCGCGGATCTGCGCCGGCGCATCGCCGAGCTGGAGGGCATGGCCCGGACCCTGGAGCGCCTCGCCGAGAGCTGCTGCGGCGACGAACGGCCCGAATGTCCGATCCTGGACGATCTCGCCACCGAGGATCATGCGCCGGCGCCGCGGCGGTCGACTCGCGGCCTGTCAGATCGCGGACGGGGGCGGGGAATGGTGTAAGCTGCTTCGGAGGGTTCGGATTCATGACGACGGTTCAATTCGCCAGCCTCCTTGCCGTGCCGCTCGCGGGGCTCGTCCTTGGGGTTGGGATGCTGTGGCTGACCGGGAAGACCGACCGATTTGATGTCCCGCGCGACAAGCGTGGCCGTTGACGCCATGTCTGGCCCCGGCTTTGCTGGTCGGGCTCAGACCTGAAGGCCACGAAAGCCCGGACCCATGCCCGTCCTCGAACGGATCCGCGACTTCGCCGACACGATGACGACGTGGCGGCACGATCTGCATGCCCATCCCGAATTGCTCTACGACGTGGAGCGGACCGCGGGGTTCGTGGCCGACCAGCTCCGGGCCTTCGGCTGTGACGTGGTGGAGACCGGCATCGGCCGCACCGGCGTCGTCGGGGTGATCCGCGGCAACGGCCGGAGCTCGAACCGCGCCATCGGGCTCCGCGCCGACATGGACGCCCTGCCGATTCAGGAGGTGCGCGATCTCCCCTACCGCTCCACGGTGCCGGGCAAGATGCACGCCTGCGGGCATGACGGGCACACCACGATGTTGCTCGGAGCCGCCAAGTACCTCGCCGAGACCCGGGATTTCGACGGCGCGGCGGTGCTGATCTTCCAGCCCGCCGAGGAGGGCGGTGGCGGCGGCGAGGCGATGGTCGAGGACGGCCTGATGGAGCGGTTCGGGATCGAATCGGTCTACGGCATGCACAACATTCCCGGAATGGCGGTCGGTACCTTCGCGATCCGGCCGGGGCCGATCATGGCGTCCACCGACCGCTTCACCCTCACCATCGAGGGGCGGGGCGGCCACGCGGCCCTCCCGCAGAACGCCGTCGACAGCGTGCTGGTGGCGAGCCACGTGATCATCGCCCTGCAGAGCATCGTGTCGCGCAACCTCGATCCGCTGGAATCGGCCGTGGTCTCGGTCTGTGCGTTGGATGCCGGCGAGGCGTTCAACGTGCTGCCGCAGAGCGTGACCATGCGCGGCACCCTGCGCACCCTGTCCCAGGCGGTGCGCAGCCAGATCAAGGCGCGGATCGAGACCCTGGTGGCGGAGATCGCGGGTGCCTTCGGCGCTACTGGCGTGGTCGAGTACGGCTCGAGCTATCCGGTGACCGAGAACCATCCGGCCGAGACGGATTTCATGGCTGGCGTAGCCGAGTCCCTGGTCGGGGCCGAGAATGTCGACCGCACGGTGGCGCCGATGATGACGGCGGAGGACTTCTCCTACATGCTCGGTCGCCGCCCCGGCGCCTACATGTTCATCGGTAACGGCGACAGTGCCTCGCTCCACCACCCGCATTACGATTTCAACGACGCCGCGGCGCCTTACGGGGCGTCGCTGTGGGCGCGCCTGATCGAGACGGCGCTGCCCCGGACGGCGTGACGGCGGCGAGCGCCGCCCGCATCCCGCTCCCGACCCTTCGGCAGGCCGTCCCGGTCTGGCTGCGGGTCGCGGCCCTGTCGTTTGGCGGTCCGGCCGGCCAGATCGCCGTGATGCACCGCCTCCTGGTGGAGGAGCGGCGCTGGATCTCCGAGCGGCGTTTCCTCCACGGGCTCGGCTTCTGCACGCTGTTGCCGGGGCCGGAGGCGCAGCAGCTCGCGACCTATATCGGCTGGCTGATGCACGGCCCGGCCGGCGGCTTGGTCGCGGGCGGGCTGTTCGTGCTGCCGGGCTTGCTGGCCCTGATGGGCCTGAGCTGGCTCTACGTGCTGTACGGTGCGGTGGAGTGGGTCGAGGGCCTGTTCTTCGGGCTCAAGGCGGCGGTGCTCGCCATCGTGCTGCACGCGCTCTGGCGCTTGGGGGGCCGGGCGTTGCGCGGGCGGGCGGACCGCCTCATCGCGGGTGCCGCCTTCGTGGCCATCTTCGCCCTCGCGGTGCCGTTCCCGCTGGTCGTGGTCGCGGCGGGCATCCTCGGCCTCGTGCTGGGGCGGAGACCCGCACCGGCCTCGACCCCCGTGGAGGCGGCAGCCGACGAGGCCGGGTTCCTGATCGGCGAGGCCATGCTGCCGCGGGAGCACGCGGGGCCGGCGGATTCGCTGCGCATCGGCGCGCTCTGGCTGGCGATCTGGCTGTTGCCGGTGGTCGCTCTGCTGGTGTTGCCCGGGCTGCCGCCGGTCTTCGGGCAGGTGGCTGTGTTCTTCGCCAAGATGGCGGTTGTGACCTTCGGGGGCGCCTACGCGGCCTTGGCCTATGTCGCGCAGCAGGCGGTGGAGCATTACCGCTGGCTGCGGCCTGGGGAGATGCTCGATGGGCTCGGACTCGCCGAGACCACCCCCGGCCCGCTGATCATGGTGCTTCAGTTCGTCGGCTTCCTGGCCGGCTACCGGGCGCCCGGCACCCTGCAACCGCTGCTCGCCGGAACGCTCGCCGGCCTGCTCACCACCTGGGTGACCTTCGCACCCTGCTTCCTCTGGATCTTTGCAGGGGCGCCGCTGATCGGGCGCCTGCGCGGCAGCCGTCTGCTCGCCGGCGCACTCTCGGCGATCACCGCCGCGGTCGCGGGTGTGATCCTCAACCTCGCGGTCTGGTTCGGGCTGCGGACCTTGTTCCGCGAGGTCCGGACGGTGCCGCTCGGGCCGCTGCGCCTGGACCTGCCGGTGCTCGGCAGCCTCGACCCCGCGGCCCTGGGGCTGACGCTGCTGGCGATCCTGGCCGTCTTCCGGCTCGGGCTTGGAGCGGTCCCCACCCTGGCGCTCTGCGCCGGGGCCGGGATGGTGCTGCGGCTGACGGGCCTGGCCTGACTCGGACAGTCAGGCGCCGTAGCGGGCCTTGAGCAGCGCGTAGGTCAGGCGCGCGGTCTGGACCTCGCCGCCCTCGGGCCGACCGGGCTTGGTCGAGGGGTTCCAGCCGTAGAGATCGAAATGGCCGTGCGCCCGCGTCTTCGGGGCGAAGCGGCGCAGGAACAGGGCCGCGGTGATCGCCCCGGCGAACGGGCCGCCGGAGACGTTGTTGAGATCGGCCACCTTGGAGTCGAGCAGGCTCGCGTAGGGGGCGTGCAGCGGCATCCGCCAGATCGGGTCGATCGCGATCCGCCCCGCCTCCGCGACGGCTGCCGCCAGGGTCTCGTCCTCGGTGAAGAACGCCGGCAGGTCCGGCCCCAGGGCCACGCGCGCAGCCCCGGTCAGCGTCGAGAAGTCGAGGATCAGCTCGGGTCCCTCCGCGTCGGCGAGCGCCAGCGCGTCGGCCAAGATCAGCCGGCCTTCGGCGTCGGTGTTGCCGATCTCGACGCTCAGCCCTGCTCGGCTGGACAGCACGTCGCTCGGGCGGAAGGCGTTGCCCGAGATCGCGTTCTCCACCGCCGGGATCAGCACCCGCAGGCGGATCTTGAGGCCGGCGCCCATGATCATGTCGGCGGCGGCCAGCGCCACCGCGGCGCCGCCCATGTCCTTCTTCATCAGCAGCATCGCGGAGGATGGCTTGATGTCGAGCCCGCCCGTGTCGAAGGCGACGCCCTTGCCCACCAGGGTCACCTTCGGCGCGTCCTCCGGACCCCAGGTCAGATCGATCAGCCGCGGTGCCCGCGTCGAGGCGGCGCCGACCGCGTGGATCAGGGGAAATTCCTGGGCCAGTTCCTCGCCCTGCGTGACATCGATGGCCGCGTCGTAGCGCTCGGCCAGGGCCCGGGCGGCGGCCTCGATCTCCGCCGGGCCGAGGTCGTTGGCCGGGGTGTTGATCAGGTCGCGGCCCAGCGCCACCGCACCGGCGACCCGCTCGACCTCCGCAGCGTCGATCCCGGCCGGTGCCGCCAGTCGGGCTTTCGTGCCCCCGGAGGACCGGTAGCGACCGAAGCGGTAGCTGCCCATCAGCCAGGCCAGGGCGGCCTCGGCGGGTTCGGGGGCGTTCTCCAGGCGAAACGCGCCATCCGGCAGCAGCCCCGGAAGCTTGCCGGCGATCAGCCGGTCGTAGGTCGGCGCCTCGGGATCGCCGAGGCCGAACAGCACCCGGGCGAGGCTTCCGTCCGGTCCCGGCAGCAGCGCGAGACTCCCGGCCTTCGGCTTGAAGCCGATGGCGTGCGCAAAGCTCCTGTGCGCCGGTTCCAGGGCGGCTTCGGCCTCGGGCCAGGACGCCGTCGTGACGAGGGTGACCGGCACGGAGGGCGTGTCGCCGGGCAGCAGGGCGGGCGTCGCGGAAGTGTCGGCCTGGGTCATGTGCCTCTCGTGCAGCGGTCGGGCCGGCAGCGGCTTAACCGGTGGTTAGGGTTAACGCTCTATCACCGGCCGGCCGGGAGCGTGAAGCGCGAGCCAGAGCCCGCCCGGCCAGTGCCGGCGGAGCGTATCATGAAGACGGCCCCGATCCGGGTCACCACGACCCCGGCTTCCACCCGCCGCCGCGCCGGCCTCGCCGCCGCGGTCCTCGTGGCGCTGGGTCTTGCCGGCTGCAACACCCGCTCCCCGGAGACCACCGGCTCGATCGGTGAAGTCGGCGCGCGCCAGACGGCTTCACGCCAAGAGACGCCTTCACGTCAGGACATCGACGCTCTGGCCGAGCGTTTCAACGCCAATCCCGGCGACGGGCGGACGGCGGTTGCCTACGCCCGCGCTCTCCGCTCGAACGATCAGGCGGCCCAGGCCTCCGCGGTGCTGCAGCAGGCGGCCCTGCGCAACCCACGCGACACGTTCATCCTCGGCGCCTACGGCAAGTCGCTGGTCGAGGCCGGCCGCTACCGCGAGGCGATCGACGTGCTCGCCAATGCCCATTCCCCGGCCTCGCCCGACTGGCGCATCCTGTCGGCGCAGGGCTCGGCCTCCGCGCAGCTCGGTGAGCAGGCCCGGGCCCAGAGCTTCTACGAGGCCGCGCTCAAGATCCGGCCGAACGAGCCCTCGCTGCTGTCCAATCTCGGCCTGTCCTACGCGCTGTCGCGCAATCTCGATCAGGCCGAGCAGACCCTGCGTCTCGCCGCCGACCAGCCCGGCGCCGATGCCCGCGTCCGGGCCAACCTCGCCCTTGTGCTCGGTCTCAAGGGCCGCTTCGCCGATGCCGAGACGGTTCTGCGCCGCGACATGGGACCCGAGGAGGCCGCGGCCAACGTGGCGTCCCTGCGCAAGCTCGCCGCCCAGCCGAATCGCTTCAAGACGCTGTCCGGCGCGCCGCAGCAGGGCTGACGGTCCTCAAGCCGCACCTGAGCAGGTCGCAAAGGCCCCCGGGATCGGTCCGCGTCTCGGGATAGGCCGTGCCGTGGGCACATGCGCGCAGGCCCGACAGGGCCGCGCGGCTGTCATCGCAACCCGGTAGCGGCCAGATTCGAAAAGTTCTATATCGAGTCCTGGCTGCGCCGCGCGGCTCCACGGGCGTCCAAATCGCCCCCGCGCATCGTCTCCTGCCCGGGCACTCCCGGGGCGGCGCGCGCCCGTCGGGCGCTACACAGGCCGAACACAGACTTCCTAGCGCAGGTCTTGCCTGCGCGTGTTCGACAACCCGCAGCGAGGATAGAACCAGCCGTGCCATCACTCGACAGCTTCAAGGCCCGCCAGACGCTCGAAGCCGGCGGCAAGACCTACACCTACTACTCGATCCCCGAGGCCGAGAAGAACGGCCTCGCCTCCGCCACCGCGCTGCCCTTCTCCATGAAGGTCATCCTCGAAAACCTGCTGCGCTTCGAGGACGACCGCTCCGTCCGGAAGGCCGACATCGCGGCGACGGTCGGCTGGCTCGCCGAGAAGGGCAAGGCCGAGGTCGAGATCGCCTTCCGCCCCGCCCGCGTGCTGATGCAGGACTTCACCGGCGTCCCGGCCGTGGTCGATCTGGCGGCCATGCGCGACGCCATGGTGGCCCTCGGCGGCGACCCGCAGAAGATCAACCCGCTGGTGCCGGTCGATCTCGTCATCGACCACTCGGTGATCGTCGACGAGTTCGGCACCCCGAAGGCGCTCGCCGACAACGTCGCCCTCGAATACTCGCGCAACGGCGAGCGCTACACCTTCCTGAAGTGGGGTCAGTCGGCCTTCGACAACTTCTCCGTGGTTCCGCCCGGCACCGGCATCTGCCACCAGGTGAACCTGGAATATCTGGCCCAGACCGTCTGGACGAAGTCCGAGGACGGGGCCGAGATCGCCTATCCCGACTCGTTGGTCGGCACCGATTCGCACACCACCATGGTCAACGGCATGGCGGTGCTGGGCTGGGGCGTCGGCGGCATCGAGGCCGAGGCGGCCATGCTCGGCCAGCCGCTCTCGATGCTGATCCCCGAGGTCGTGGGCTTCAAGCTGTCGGGCAAGCTGCCCGAGGGCACCACCGCCACCGACCTCGTGCTCACCGTCACCCAGATGCTGCGCAAGAAGGGCGTGGTCGGCAAGTTCGTGGAATTCTACGGCCCTGGCCTCGACGACATGGCTGTCGCCGACCGGGCCACGATCTCCAACATGGCCCCGGAATACGGCGCCACCTGCGGCTTCTTCCCGATCGACCAGAAGACCATCGACTTCCTGAAGGTCACCGGCCGGTCCGACGACCGGATCGCCCTGGTGGAGGCCTACGCCAAGGCGCAGGGCATGTGGCGCGACGCCAAGACGCCCGACCCGGTCTTCACCGATACGCTGCAGCTCGACATGGGCGAGGTCCGGCCCTCGCTGGCCGGCCCGAAGCGCCCGCAGGACCGCGTCCTGCTCGACGCCGCCAAGCCCGGCTTCGCGACCTCGATGGAGACCGAGTTCAAGAAGGCCGCCGACCTCGCCAGCCGCTATCCGGTCGAGGGCACGAACTTCGACATCGGCCACGGTGACGTGGTGATCGCTGCGATCACCAGCTGCACCAACACATCCAACCCGTCGGTGATGATCGGCGCGGGCCTGCTCGCCCGCAACGCTGTCGCCAAAGGCCTGCGCTCGAAGCCGTGGGTGAAGACTTCGCTCGCCCCCGGCTCGCAGGTCGTCGGCGAGTATCTGGAAAAATCCGGCCTGCAGGAGCCCCTCGACGCGCTGGGCTTCAACCTCGTCGGCTTCGGCTGCACCACCTGCATCGGCAATTCCGGCCCGCTGCCGGAGGCGATCTCCAAGGCGATCAACGACAACGACGTCGTGGCCGCCGCGGTGCTCTCGGGCAACCGCAATTTCGAGGGCCGGGTGAACCCCGACGTGCGGGCGAACTACCTCGCCTCGCCGCCGCTGGTCGTCGCCTACGCGTTGGCCGGCTCCATGCAGATCGACATCACCACCGAGCCGCTGGGCCAGGGCTCCGACGGCAAGCCGGTCTACCTCCGGGACATCTGGCCGTCCTCGGCGGAGGTGCAGCAGTTCATCGAGGAGAACATCACCTCGGAGCTGTTCAAGCGCCGCTACGCCGACGTGTTCGGCGGCGACCAGAACTGGAAGGACGTCGAGGTCACCGAGGCCGAGACCTTCGCGTGGAACCCCGGCTCCACCTACGTCCAGAACCCCCCGTACTTCGTCGGCATGGAGAAGACGCCCAAGCCCGTGGAGGACATCGAGAACGCCCGCATCCTCGGGCTCTTCCTCGACTCGATCACCACCGACCACATCTCGCCCGCGGGCAACATCCGGGCGGCCTCGCCGGCCGGCGAGTACCTGCAGGCGCACCAGGTCCGCGTGCAGGACTTCAACCAGTACGGCACGCGGCGCGGCAACCACGAGGTGATGATGCGGGGCACCTTCGCCAACATCCGCATCAAGAACCAGATGGTCCGGGACCCGTCCGGCAACGTGGTCGAGGGGGGCTGGACGCTGTTCCAGCCCACTGGCGAGAAGATGTTCATCTACGACGCGGCGCAGAAATACGCCGAGAGCGGCACGCCGCTCGTCGTCTTCGCCGGCAAGGAATACGGCACCGGCTCGTCGCGCGACTGGGCGGCCAAGGGCACGAAGCTGCTCGGAATCCGAGCCGTGGTCGCCGAGAGCTTCGAGCGCATCCACCGCTCGAACCTCGTCGGCATGGGCATCGTCCCGCTTGTGTTCCAGGGCGAGACCTCCTGGGCCTCCCTGGGCCTCAAGGGCGACGAGACCGTCACCATCAAGGGCCTGTCGGGCGAGCTGAAGCCGCGCCAGACCCTGGTCGCGGAGATCACCTCGGCGGACGGATCGAAGAAGGAGGTGCCGCTCACCTGCCGGATCGATACGCTCGACGAGCTGGAATATTTTCGCAATGGCGGCATCCTGCCGTACGTGCTGCGCTCCCTCGCGGCCTGACCCTCGGTCAGGCGGCCTCCGTAGGGTCGCCTGAACCGTTACGAGGCGGCGCCGATCCGGCGCCGCCTTTTTCATGCGCGCTGGGCTGCGCATCTTACGATTGTTGTCTTGCGCGCAATCTTGTTTTCGCCGTCCGGCACCCCATAACCCGGCTCCTGAAGCCAGGATGGGATCCCCATGAAGCACGCCACACAAATCCTCGCCGCCGCCGGCCTGACCGCCCTGCTGTCGAGCACGGCCTTCGCCGCCCAGGTCGAGCGCGTCCGCGGCACCATCGACAAGGCCGAGGGCAGCACGCTCACGATCAAGACCGACGACGGCAAGTCCGAGACCGTCGATGTCGGCGGCGCCAAGTTCGCCTGGGTCGTCCCGTCGAGCCTCGACGCCATCAAGGACGGCGTCTTCATCGGCACCGCCACCAAGGGCGAGAACCCGATGACGGCCCTCGAAGTCGTGCTGTTCCCCGAGTCGATGCGCGGCACCGGCGAAGGCCATTACGGCTGGGACTCGATCACCGACCAGACCGGCGGCGCCGGCTCCAAGGTGAAGAGCGCCATGACCAACGGCACCGTGAAGGCCGAGACGGCCAACGCGCCGAAGGTGAAGAGCGCGATGACCAACGGCACCGTGAAGGCCGACAAGGCCGCGTCGGGCGGCGAGCGCACCCTGACGGTGAGCTACGGCAAGGACGGGTCCAAGGAGATCGTGGTGCCGTCCTCGGCGCCGATCGTCGCCTTCGAGCCGGCCGACAAGGCGATCCTGGCCCCCGGCTCCAAGGTTTTCGCGGTCGTCGCCAAGGATGGCGCCAAGGCCGAGGGCAAGCTCGTGGCGGTCGGCAAGGATGGACTCACCCCGCCGATGTGATTTTTTGGAGTCTTCGCGCGCCGCGTTCGGCCAGGCTGGCTGCGGCGCGCGGGTCCATCATCGAAGCTCGGGCGTTCTGCAGGTTCGGACATGAAGGCTGAACCTGCAGTGTTCGGGCGGCGGTGCTTGGCGTCCGGGAATGCTGCAAGCGCGTGCACAAATCATCGGCACGGTTGAACGCCGTTCATGGACAGAGGTCGGGCTTTTCCCAATCCTGAGAAACGGCTCCACATCAGCAACCTGCCTCACATGGGGTGATCAGGCTTAGGATGATCAATACATTTGTAATCCGAGTCAACGACCGTAAAATAATACTTCCTATCATATTGATATTTAGTATGAAAAATTAGCGCGTTATATAATGGGTCATATCATGTTCGGTTTGTGAGCAGCGTAATCCGGCTGATCTCAGGAGTTGATATTTTCGCGACTGTGCTAGAGTATCGGATATCTAGCCTCGAAGACGCGGGACCGGCGCGATGAAATTCTTGCGCGACGCAAAAATTCTTGTGAAATTTATCATTCCGCTTGTCATTATAGCCTTCGCGGCTGGAGGATTGCTTATCTACGCCCGCTCGAGCCTGATCGCGCAGTCAGGACAGACTCGGCAGATCGTCGATGTGCAGGCCAAGCGCCTCGCGCTGATCCTCGGCCTCCAGATCGATGGCAGCGAAATCTCCGTCCAGGCGCGGAACCTCGTCCTCGAGACGCGGGAGTCCCAGATGGCGGGGTACGAGACCCGCATCAAGCAGGCCAAGGCGCACGCTTTCGGCGTCATCGATGAACTGGGGAAGCTCACCGATACGGTCGAGCGGCGCGCGGCGAACGAAGCGCTGCGCCAGACCTTGACGGCGCTCGGTGCGGTCATCGACCGAGTCATCGCCAGCGCGGAGCAGGGTGACAGCGAACTCGCGCGCGACATCCTGCTGGGCGATGGCAATCCGCTGCGCGCGAAGCTGTGGGAGCTGGCGCAAGCTCGGGTCGAGGTCCTGACGGCCGAACTCCAAAACGAGCGCGATGCGTCCGAGCAGTCCGCCTCTCGCGCCACCCTTACGCTGGTCGCGACGGCCTCGATCGGCCTCGCCGTCGCCATCGCGGCGGGCGTCGTGGTGGTCATCCTCGGCGTTACGGCGCCCCTCAAGAGGCTGGTCCGGACGCTCGAACGGATGGGGCGCGGGGAAATCGACAGCGACATCGCCGAGGCCGTCCGCGGCGACGAGATCGGCGCGGTCGGGCGTGCGGTCGAGGGGATCAAGCGGATGGTGGCCGAGAAGGCGGCCGAGCAGGCCGAGATCCGGCGCCGTGTTGAAGCGGAGGCTTCGGCCGAGCGCAGGCGTGCCCGGGCCGAACTAGCCGAGAGCTTCGAGCGGACCATGGGCGGCATCGTCGGTGCCGTGTCGAACTCGGCCACCGAGCTGCAGACCGCCGCCCAGAGCATGACCGACACCGCCAGCCTCGCGGCGATGCAAGCCGCCACCGTCGCGGCGGCGGCCGAGGAGGCCGCCGGCAACGTCCAGACTGTCGCGGCGGCCGCGGAGGAGCTCGGCAGCTCGGTCCAGGAGATCGGCCGTCAGGTTACCGGATCGGCCGATCTGACCCGGATTGCGGCCCGGGAAGCCGGCGAGACGACCCAACTCGTGCAGGCCCTGAACCAGACTTCGGTGAAGATCGGCGAGATGGTCGGGCTGATCGCCAGCATCGCCAGCCAGACCAACCTGCTGGCACTCAACGCGACCATCGAGGCGGCCCGGGCCGGCGAGGCGGGGCGCGGCTTCGCCGTCGTCGCCAGCGAGGTGAAGGAGCTGGCCAGCCAGACCGCCAAGGTCACGGACGAGATCACCGGCCAGATCGGGGCGATCCGGGCGGTGACCGAGAACGCCGTGGCGGCGATCGGCGGCATCACCAGCCGGATCGGCGAGATCGACGGCGTCACCGCCAGCATCGCCGCGGCGGTTGAGGAACAGGGCGCCGCGACCCAGGAGATCGTCCGCAACGTCGCGCAGGCGGCCTCTGGCACCGGCGAGGTCACCAGCAACATCGTCGGGGTCGCGGAAGCGTCGGAGAAGACCGGAGCGGCCGCGACTCAAGTGCTGGGCGCGGCGGCGGTGCTCTCGGATCAGTCCGGGCGCCTGAACGCCGAGGTCGCCCGCTTCCTCAACGGCATCCGGGCCGCCTGAGGCAGCATGGTGCCGGTCCGATAGACGCGCAAAAGATCATGGTTTCAAAAGGTCTTCGACCTTTTGCGGGTGCAGGGCAGAGCCCTGCGAAGACTCGGGGCTCCGCGCCCCGAACTCCGCCAAAGGGCCGCAGGCCCTTTGGAAACCCATGTTCGAGCCGTGAGATCGCCCCGTATCAGGCCGCGAGCGCGACGGTGTAATCCGCTTCGGTCTTCTTGCGGATCTCTTCCTCGGAGACGCCGTCGGCGAGCTCGATCAGCTTCATGCCGCCGTCGCCCTTCTTGTCGATCTCGAACACCCCGAGATCGGTGATCACCAGATCGACCACCCGGGTTCCGGTGAGCGGCAGGTCACAGGCCTTGAGCAGCTTTGGGCTTTCGGTGCCGTCCTTGTTCTTGGCGACGTGCTCCATCACCACGATGACGCGCTTCACGCCGGCAACGAGGTCCATGGCGCCGCCCATCCCCTTCACCATCTTGCCGGGAATCATCCAGTTGGCGAGGTCGCCGTTGCCGGCCACCTGCATCGCCCCGAGGATCGACAGGTTGATGTGCCCGCCCCGGATCATCCCGAAGGAGTCCGCCGAGGAGAAGTAGCTCGTCGTCGGCAGCGCGGTGATCGTCTGCTTGCCGGCATTGATCAGGTCCGGGTCCTCCTCGCCTTCGTACGGGAAGGGGCCCATGCCGAGCATGCCGTTCTCGGATTGCAGCTGCACCGACATGCCATCGGGAATGTAGTTCGACACCAGCGTCGGGATGCCGATCCCGAGGTTCACGTAGAAGCCGTCTTCCAGCTCCTTGGCGGCGCGCGCCGCCATCTGCTCGCGGGTCCAGGCCATCGTTTTACTCCCTTCCCTCGATCAGTGCGTGCCGCCGCCGGCGGCGGCCGCGCGCGTGCTATCGCCGCGCTTGCGGGTGGTGCGCTGCTCGATGCGCTTCTCGCGCACGCCGACCTCGATGATCCGCTTCACGAAGATCCCGGGTGTGTGGATCGTGTCCGGGTCGATCTCCCCAGGCTTCACGAGGTGCTCCACCTGCGCCACCGTCATCTTGGCGGCGGTCGCCATCATCGGGTTGAAGTTGCGGGCGGTCATCCGGTAGCGGAGGTTGCCCTCGGTATCGCCGGTATGAGCGTGCACGATGGCGAGGTCCGCGAACAGGCCCCGCTCCATCACGTACTGCTCGCCGTCGAACTCCCGCACCTCCTTGCCCTCGGCGACCTTGGTGCCGACGCCGGTCTTGGTGAAGAAGGCCGGGATGCCGGCGCCGCCTGCGCGGATGCGCTCGGCCAGGGTCCCCTGCGGATTGAACTCGATCTCAAGCTCGCCCCCGAGATACTGCCGGGCGAACTCCTTGTTCTCGCCGACATAGGACGAGATCATCTTGCGCACCTGCCGGGTGTCGAGGAGCTTGCCTAGGCCGACCCCGTCGATGCCGGCATTGTTCGAGACGATGGTCAGACCCTTGACCCCCGAGGCGCGCACCGCCTCGATCAGCTCGTCGGGGATGCCGCAGAGGCCGAAGCCGCCGCACATCACCATCATGTCGTCGCGCAGCAGGCCGGCCAGAGCCGCCGTGGGATCCGTGTAGACCTTCTTCATCGAACCGTCCTTTTCCCGCCCGGTCTGTCCCGGCCGAAATCTTGGGAAGCGCGTTTCCTTGGGCCTGCTGTCCCTGATTCCGCTGACGAAATCCAGTACCGGTATCCTCAGCCCACATGGCGTCCGGGGCGATCCGTAACCCGCACCGCGCTGGGGAGAGCGGAGCGGCCCGCGCGGCCCCCCGCAGACAAGGCCGGCGGAGCGCGCTATGACGTGCACCCAACGAGCAGACCCGACCGGGCCGCGACGGCTTGAGGGGGCTGGCGCGGCACCTGGCCCCCGGCCGCACCCGCGGCTCGCCCATTCGGAGCATGATGTCGCCGCGCCGCCCGATCTTCGTTGTCGCCCTCGGAGGTCTGATCCTCGCGGGGCTCGGCCTGCAGGACTGGTCGGTCGATGGCGGCCGGGCGATGACCTTCGCGGGCCATGCGCTGGACGATTACGGCCTGGCGCTGACCGCTCAGGGACCAGCGAGCCTCAGGCTCCTGCCGATCCCGCGCCTGAGCCTCGGCCGCGTCCGCATCGCCGCCGGACCCAACGGGCTGACTCTCGCAGAGGGCGGCCGCCTGACGATCGACCTCGACCCGCTCGGATTGCTGGCCGGCCGCGCCGCCTTGGGCGGGCTCCGGCTGGACGATGCACGGCTGTCGCCGGATGCCGCCGCCTGGCGCGCACCGCTGGCTCAGCTTGCCGGGCGGATGCGCTCGGGCCTGACCCAGCGCCCGCGCTGGATCGCCCTGAGCGGTGCCCGCATCGGCAACGGCGACGACGCGCGGGATATCGATGTCGACCTCGCCTGGCCGTTCTGGAGCGCGTCCGCCGAAGCCCATGCCGGCCTGACCTGGCGGGGCGTGCCGACGCGGATCGCGCTGACTCATCTGCTGCCGGCCTACATCGCGCAGGGCTTGCGCACCCCGTTCACGGCGTCGGTGACCTGGCCGGATGGCAGCCTGGCCGCCGAGGGGACGGCGGGGTCCCCACCGGACGGGGATGGCCTGCCGGCGCTGGCCGGGCGCGCCCGGTTCGAGAGCCGCTCGCTCCCCCGGACCCTGGCCTGGCTCGGGCGCGATGCACCGCTCGCGGCGCTTGCCGGCGCCTTCTCGCTCGAGGGACGGTTCGAGGCTGCGGACCGATCCGTGTCGTGGCCGAGCCTGCGCGTGGGGCTCGGCGACGACGTTCTGGATGGCGCGGGCGCCGTGACCCTGGGGGCCGGGGCCGCGCCGCGCCTCTCGGTCCAGGCGACGCTGGCGGCCGAGACGCTCAATCTGTCGCCGCTGATGGGCGACCTCATCAAGCTGTTCGAGTCCGAGCCGACGTCCCTGGCGCTGGCACCGCTGACCAAGGGGGATCTCGACCTGCGCCTGTCCGCGGCCGAGGGCCGGGTCGGGCCGGTCCAGGCGCAGGATCTGGCCGCCAGCATCCTGGTGCGGGACGGCGCCGTGGAAGTCGCCGTGAACCGGGCACGCCTTCAGGACGGGACGCTCAAGGGGCGTCTCACCCTGTCGTGTGCCGAGGATCCGGCCGAGACCGAGGTGCGAATGCAGGGCAGCCTGGATCGGGTCGATGCCGGGACCCTGCTGGGCGAGATCGGCGCGGGACGCTGGATGAGCGGGCCCCTGCAGGGTCAATTCAGCCTGGAGGGCAGCGCCCGCGACAGCGCCGGCCTGCTCGCCCATCTCGGCGGCCGTGCCACCCTCTCGGTGGATGGGGGCGCGATCGCGGGACTCGACCTGGCCGAGCTCGTCCATCGCAACGGCGTAGTTCCCGCCGGCGCGCTCGCGCGCCGGAACGGCCGGACCGTCTTCGAGCGCGCCGCGATCACCCTGCGCTTCTCCGACGGGATCGGCGAGTTCGCCGAATCCGGCCTGCGGGGCCCGAGCGTCGGAGCGAGCCTGCAGGGTCAGGTCTCGCTGCCGGGCCGGCGGATCGAGGCCCGGGGCGACCTCGCGCTGCGGGCCCTGGCCGACCCGGCCCGCGGGCTGCTGTTCGAGGTCTCGGGTCCGTGGGACGCGCCCACGGCGCAGATCGTGTCCCACGGCGAGGCGATGCTGCCCGATCCCTTCAAGGTGCCGGCCGCCCTCGGGCTGAGCGGCACCGCCCGCGCCTACGCACCCTGACCTTGGCCATCGCGCCTGCCCGAACCTCCAGCATCGTGCCGGATATCGGAACCGGCGCGATGCTGTAGATCCTTGATGTCGCATCATCTTTTTCCCGAAAGCCGGTGGCCACCTTTCGGGATGATGCTTTAAGCTCCGGCCCCGAACCCCTCCGTGACCCCCATGCGCCGCCAGCTCGTCGAGGATCCCGTCACCCGCGCCGGACCGCTGTCGCGGCAGCTCGCGGTGTTCTCCATCATCGCCACCGGGCTCGCCCTGATCCTGGTCCGGGACCCGCGCGCCGATACCGACGCGGCGCTGGTGGCTCTCGCGGCCGGGCTCTGCGTCGCCCTGGCCGCGGCGGTCGCGGCATTCTTCGCGTTCGTGCATGTCTGGCGCGAGGGCGCGCGCGGCCTGGGGGCTGCGCTGGCCGGACTGCTGCTCGCCCTGCTGCTCCTGGGCTACCCGGCCTATCTGGGTGTGCGCGGCCTGCGCCTGCCGATCCTGTCGGACATCACCACCGATATCGACAACCCGCCGGCCTTCTCGCGCTCGCGCGCCGCCTTCGCGGCCCGGGGTGGACTCTACCCGGCCGATCCCGGCCCCGCGATCCGCGAGCGCCAGCGCGGCGCCTACCCGCAGATCGCCCCGCTGACGCTCGATATCGGCGCCGAGGAGGCCTTCGAGTTGGCCCGCAAGGCCGCCCTCAACCGGCATTGGCAGATCGTCGAGGCGATCCGTCCGGGGGGGCGTACCGGCAACGGCCGGATCGAGGCCGTGGCCCGCGGTCTCATCTTGAACCTACCCGACGACGTGACCGTGCGGATTCGCCCCCGGGCCGACGGCGCCCGGATCGATGTCCGCTCAGCCTCGCGGCTCGGAGGCCGCGACTTCGGCAGCAATGCCGACCGCATCCGGGCCTATCTCGACGACGTCGCCAACTTGGCGCTGGCGGTTAAGTAGCCTCAGGCGGGCGCGTAGGTCCCATCGAGGCGCGGTGGTCCGTCGCAGGTCGCGAGCCCGCGTCCGACGAGATCCTCGAGATGGGCGAACACCGACAGGGCGGCCGCCCCCCGCAGCCGTGGGTCGAGACCCTGGTAGATCGCCGCGACCACCTCCGGGATGCGCGCATCCCCGGCGGCCAGGCGAGCGCGGATCGCCGCCTCCCGCTGGCGGCGGTGGCCGATGAGGCAGCGGACGAGGCGCGCGGGTTCGCGCACCGGGCCGCCATGGCCGGGCCAGTAGATCGTCTCGCCGCGCCCGCGCAGCTTCTCCAGCGAGGCCATGTAGGCCCGCATCTCCCCGTCCGGGGGGGCGACGATCGAGGTGTTCCAGGCCATCACGTGGTCGCCTGAGAACAGGGCCTCGGCCTCCGGCAGCGCGAAAGCGAGGTGGTTCATCGTGTGGCCGGGAGTCTCCACGGCCACGAGGGTCCAGCCCGGCCCGGAAACGGTATCGCCGTCCGCCATGACCCGCTCGGGGGCGTGCGCCCTGTCGGAGCTGGCATAGAGCATCGGCGCCTCGCCCTCCGCCAAGGCGCGGGCCGCGCGATGCGGGCCGCAGCCGACGATCGGCGCACCGGTCCGGGCCGCCAGGAGACGCGCGCCCGGCGAATGATCCCGATGCGTGTGGGTGACCACGATCACCGCGACCTGCTCGGGGCCGAGGTCGGTCAGCAGCGCCTCGACATGAGCGGGATCGTCCGGACCCGGATCGATGACCGCGACCCGCTCGTGGCCGACCACGTAGGTGCAGGTCCCGGTCGCCGTGTAGGGGCCGCCGTTCGGGGCGATTCGCCGCCGGATCAGCGGGGCGACGTGCTCCATGCGCCCGCTCTCGGGCAAGGACCGATCGAAGGTTGGCTTGCTCTCGTCTTCAACCGCCATCGCCACCCCGTGCCTTCCCGGCGGTGGTTCTACGGCTGCGCCCAAGGGCAGCGCAATCGGGTGCGATGGTTCAGGGGGGGGCGGACGGAGAAATGCCCCCGGCCAGCGGCTCGGGAGCCTTGGTTGCGGCGATGCGCCGGTTCGCCTGTCAGTGTCAGGCGGGTCGCGACTCAGCCGGCCCGGTGGGACCGGCCGGCCCGCACACGGACGGGTACGGGAACGGGAGCCGGCACGACGCCGAGCCCAAGGGCAGCCGCGCGCGCCATGTCGGCAGCCCCATCGACGATCTCCGTCACGCGCGCCGCGAGGGCAGCGATCTTGGATCGAACGGCTCTCTTTGCAGTTTGCAGCATCTCGGATCCCGGTTCGGACCTAATGACCAATCATCGAACGCGACCGCCCAACTCCCGTTCCGTCACCCTTCGTCGCGGGGAGGTCCATCAGCGAGACGAAAAGCGGGTCCGTTGTCAAGTGTGCGGAACCGAAGTGAAACCTTGGCGTTTTCGAGTCCAGAACGACGCGGCCGCCCGCGCCGGTACTTTTAAAGGATACGCACCATGCTCGGTTGGGCCGTAACTTTCCTCGTCGTCGCACTGGTCGCCGCTCTGCTCGGATTCGGTGGTATTGCCGGAACCGCCATGGAAGCTGCCAAGCTGGTGTTCTTCGTGGCGATCGTCCTGTTCGCGATCTCGGCCGTTGTCGGCCTGATGCGCGGCCGTTCGCCAACTCTGTAAAGCAGTCGTAACGACTGACGCTGGCGCCTGGCTGGCGCGCGAATTGGGGGGAGCCGCCGTCACCAACGGCGGCTTTTCCATCTTGGAAGGCTGTCCGGCCAGCAAAGCGCATGGGCCTATCACTGGACATCATGCCTTTTCGCGGTCGCCGCCATCGAGCTTGGCGATGAGTTCGGCAAAACGGTCAGGGACCGGCTGCTGAGCTACCGTGTCGTACATCGCACGCAACTGTGCGGCGAGGCGATTGCGGGTGTGGTCGCTGAGGCCATGACGGGCGGCGGGCCGGTCTCCGGTGGATGGGACGGCGACCCGACCTTCATCGGAGGGGAGTAGGCGATCTGCGGCGGTTCCGGCATGCGGATCTCCCGTGCGGAGGTCCGCATCCTTGCCCTGGTCCGCCATTCACACGCCCCTTGTTGCCGAAGTCCGCTGGGCCGCATTGTACTGCGGCTCGACATACGCCATGGCTGCGGCTGCAACGCCCGCCCGCCGGATCGGTTCCGCTGGGGGCGGAACGGAGTGCGGGCCTCCGCGTTGGGCGGTAGGCTGCGCAGGATACAAGCCGGCCCCGGCACGACCTCGGTCGAGGACCGAGGCATCGCGGCCGGGCAACACGGCGAGGCACAGGGGATCGAATGTCGACATCGCAACTCGTGGTACAGCACCTGCCGTACCTGCGCCGCTACGCGCGGGCGCTCACGGGGAGCCAAGTGGCGGGCGACGCCTATGTCGCTGCCACCCTGGAAACCCTCGTCAACGAGCCGGATACGCTCGGCCGCAGCACCAACATCAAGGCCGACCTGTTCCGGGTCTTCACCCGGATCTGGAATTCCCTGTCGGTGAACGGCCGCAGCGAGCAGGTCCAGCACGATTTGCCCGCCGAAGTCCGCCTCGGCCAGATCACGCCGCTGCCGCGCCAGGCGTTCCTGCTCTCCTGCCTCGAAGGCTTCTCGGAAGAGGACGCCGCGATCATCCTGGCAGTGGACGTCTCCGAGGTCCGCGACCTGGTCGATGAGGCCGGCCGCGAGCTCGCCGCCGACATGGCCACCGAGATCCTCATCATCGAGGACGAGCCGCTGATCGCCATGGATCTCGAGGCTCTAGTCGAAGGCCTCGGCCACAATGTCATCGGCGTCGCCCGCACCCGGACCGAGGCGATCAAGATCGCCAGCGAGGGCAAGCGCCCGGGCCTGATCCTGGCCGACATCCAGCTGGCCGACGGGTCCTCGGGCCTCGACGCGGTGAACGACCTGCTGAAGACCTTCGAGGTGCCGGTGATCTTCATCACCGCTTATCCGGAGCGCTTCCTCACCGGTGAGCGGCCCGAGCCGGCCTTCCTCATCGCCAAGCCGTTCCAGCCGGCGAACGTCTCCGCGGTGATCAGCCAGGCGCTGTTCTTCCAGCAGACCGCGCGCCGCCGGGAAGCCAAGACGGCTTGAAGCTCCGACCTTCGGAGCGGTTCGCCGCTCCGGACCAGCCACGACCCTCGAAAAAAGCCCCGGTCCGAGCCGGGGTTTTTTGTTGCCGTGGTCCAGTCGAAAGCGCGCAAAAAAAACGGGCTGGAGATGGCTCCAGCCCGTCGAAAAGGTTCCGGCCGATGCACAAGGGGAATGCGGGGAGGACCAGGTGGCCGGGTCTCGATAAAACGAGCGCGGGGCTGGGAGGTTCCGGAAGTACGCTTTTTGCGCGAATGTGACCTTTTCGGCACATGGGACGGTTGTGGATGACGGGGGTGCGCCGCCGCACCAACAGCCGGTTCGTCAGCGAATACTCAGGAAGCACAGAGACGGCACAGTCGTGGAACCCGCGATTGCAGACCGCGTTATGGAAACATCCTGTCAAGCTCTCATGATGAGGTCGGGGCGATGCTGCGGTCTGGTTTCATTCTGGGCGTGAGTGCTCCCGCGGCTCTTCTCACCGTGTTGATCCAACCGGTGGTGCGTGAGACGGCCGACCATTGGACCCCCCCGATCCTGGCCGCTGCTTCGACGGTGCAGGCGCCGCTTCCGGGCATGCGTCCGGTCTCGCTGGCCTTGAGCCCGACGCGGGTCGCCGGCGTCCAGCGTGTCGATGGGCGCTCTGTCCCGGTCGCCGAGGAGGGGCAGGAGATCGGTATTCGGCCGATCTTGAAGCAGCTGCCGCAGCCGCGACGGCTGGTTCGCGATGGCTGTGAGATCGCTCTCAGCTCCCTGGTCGGCCCCGAGGCGCGCCGCATGACCCCGGGTCGCTGCATCTCCTGATCGCCGCTCCAGACGAAGCATGGAAAGCAAAAGGCCCCGCTGTCCCAGCGGGGCCTTTTGCTGTTTTGGCGTTGCCTCAAACGAAAGACGGCGCCGGTCCTGGGGACACGGCGCCGTTACGCGACTCGATCTTGGCTTTGGGTCACTCGGCGCGGCCGGTCCCCGTGGATTGGCCGCCCTTGCGACCGGCCGCCGAGGCCAGTTCGCGATCCTGCGAGAAGGAGCGCTTCTCGGCCGGCACGCTGCGTCCGCCCTTGCTGGCGATCTCGCGCTGCCGCGACAGGTCCATCGAGGCAAAGCCCCGCTTCGAGGTTGAATTTCCGGATGCCATCAGTTCCTCCTCAGGCTTCGCTTCACCCCGCAACAACCTTCAGCAATAACCAAGGTTCCTGTGACGAGACGTGGTCAAGTTTGGCAAAGCTAAGCTTGGCAGCAACCGCCGGCTGTGTGCGGCGTTGGTCCCCGGTTGATCTGCGCGTTTGTCCACGGGGCCCGATGCGGACCGGCCTGAGGCCGGCCTACTCTCGTGCCGCATCCCCTGGGCACCCGACGATGCAGGCTTGGGAAGAGAGGTTTCGGCATTGACGAACCGCAGCATGGTCAAGAACGCGGCCGGATCCGAGCCAGCCGTGAAGCCGAATACGCCGCCACTGCCGCCGATGCCGGCGCCTGAGGATTCGCCGACGCCGACCACCCGCGAGGAGCCGGTGGATTCACCCCACCTGAATGCCAGCCTGAAGCGGGAAGCCCCTGCTCCGGGTGAACAGGGTCTGTCGACGAAGCGTTGAGGCGACGCCCGTCAGCCGGACCGCAAGCGGGTCCGGCGGGACAGGCCGAGGAGGAGCAGGCCGATCGCGAGGATCGTCGCGAGACCGGCCACCGTCAGGATCCGCTCGACGAGGGGCGTATAGATGCCGCGTGCGGCATCGTAGCCGTAGCACAGCAAGGCCAAGCGATCCGCCAGGCCGCCGACCCGTCCCTCGCCGGCTTCCGTGAGGGCGAGGCGGAGGTCGCGTCCGGTCAGCGCCAGCGGTGACAACACCCGAGCCACCCGACCGTCGCGGGTGAGCAGCATCGCGGCGGCGGGGTGGGCGAAACTATCCGTCCCGGGATCGTAGACCGCCGTGTAGCCCAGGGCGCCGGCCAGCCGGGCGAGGGCGGAGTCCGAAACGATCAGGGGCGTGACGCCGGCCGTGCGTGCGCCGAGGGTCTCATGGATCATGCGGCGTGCGGCCGCGGCATCGTCGCGGGGGTCGATCCCGACCAGCACCCATGCGTAGTCTTCTGGGGCAAGGCCGGTCGCCGCCAGCGCATCCGCGGCCATCGACACCATCGGGTCGCACACATTGCCGCAGGTATAGTCCACTGGCAGCAGAAGGGCGGCACGTCCGCCGATCGCCTGTCCCAAGGTGGTGGCCTCTCCGGTCCGGGCATCCGTGACCGCGACGGAGAGTGGCGCCTGGGCGCCGGGCGCGGGGGCCGCCGCGACCCGGGCGAGGTCGGCCTGAACCAGCCGCGCCTCGACGGCTTCGGAACCTGCCAGGCAGCTGCAAACAATCGTAAGGACGCCGACGATCAGGTACTGGACCGTGCGGGTCGCATCGTGCGTGGGGCTGGACAAGGGCTTGATGAACCGCATGGATGTGTCGGCCTGTCCGGCCCTCTCAAGTCCACCCATGCCCGCGAGGGCGTGAAGCCCGTCGCGGAGCCAGCGCATGACCCTCGACACCGAGGTTTCCTCTCTACGTCAGGTGCCGCTGTTCCGCGAGGTCGAGCCGGCGCGCCTGAAGCTCTTGGCCTTCACGAGCGAGCGCGTGCATTTCGAGCCGGGACAGCGCTTCTTCGCCCGGGGCGACGTGGCCGATGCCGCCTACGTGATCCTCAAGGGCAGCGCCGAGGTGAGCATCGACGGGCCGGCGGGCCCGGTCCGGCTGGCGCTGCTCGGGCAGGACGCCCTGGTCGGCGAGATGGGCATCCTGGCCGACCAGCCCCGCTCGGCGACCGTGACGGCGGAGTCGGCCGTGACGGCCCTGCGGATCGATCGCGGCGTGTTCCTGGAGTTGCTGGCGCAGTTTCCCCAGATTAGCATCGCGCTGATGCGGGTGCTGGCGCTGCGGCTGGAGCAGACCAACCAGGCACTTGCCGAGAGCCGAGGCTGACCTCATGCGGTCGGATAGGTGATGAACTCCAGGAGCGAGCCGTCCGGATCGCGGAAGTAGACGCTGAGGCCGGGACCCGCGGCACCATTCCGCTCGACTGGGCCCAGTTCCACCGGCACGCCGGTCGCTTCGAGATGCGCCATCGCCTCCTCGATCGTGCCCGACCAGCGAAAGCACAGGTCACTGTTGCCCGGCAGCACGGGCTGCGCCGCTACCGGTTCCGCCGTCACGCCCGGGCCGTGGCAATTGAGCTGCACGCCGCCGAACCGGTAGGCGAAGCCGCTCCCGCGTTCGATCACCTCGGCGCCGACCACGTCCTGATAGAAGGCGTTGGACCGCGCCCAGTCGGTGACGTGAATCACGCAATGGTCGAGGTGGATCGCCGGGCGCAGCGGCATCACGGGCGCGACCACGGCGTCGGTCGAAAGGGTCTCGGTCTCGGCCATGATCACCTTCGCGGTTGTCGCACTGGCTTCGGGTCTCGCGATCTGAATTAGGGCGCAACCATGGCCGCGGCAGCAGCCGCTCGCGCGTCCGTGCGGCGCAAAAGCTACATCGTCGCAGACTGCGAGACGGTAGGCATAGCGCCCAGGACCGTATCCCGCATGTCAGGACCCATGATCGCACCACACCGATCGGCCTGGAGCCGAATTCGCCGGCTCCTGCTCTCGCGAATTCTGCTCGCCGTTGTGGCGATCGCGCCGCTGGCCGCCTGCCAAACGCGCCCGTCCCAGCTGGCGCAGGACGATGAATCGGCCTGGTACATCGGCACGAAGGCCGACAAACCCTACGACATCCCGCTGGTCGACACCGCCCGGCTCGATCCGAAATATCGCCGCCAGCAGGTCAGCTACAACGGTCCGGAGAAGCCCGGCACGATCCTGGTCGATATCGACCAGCGCCAGCTTCTCCTAGTCCAGGCGGACGGGACCGCGATGCAGTACGGCGTCGGCGTCGGCAAGGCGGGCTTCTCCTGGAAGGGCGAGGCGCGGGTCGGCCGCAAGGGCGTCTGGCCGGATTGGAGCCCGACCGTCACGATGGTCTCGCTCAACCCGGACCTGCCGCGCACCCGCAAGGGTGGCGTCGACAACCCGCTCGGCGCCCGCGCCCGCTACCTGTACCAGGGCAACCGCGACATCCTGTTCCGGATTCACGGCACCAACGAGCCCTGGAGCATCGGCGAGCAGATGTCATCGGGCTGCGTCCGGATGCTCAACGAGGACGTCGCCGACCTCTACGAGCGCGTGCCGGTGGGCACCCGAGTGCTGGTGAAGCGCAACGGCAAGTACCGGGCCTGACGCCCGGTCGCCGTGGGGAGCGGCCGAGCCGGCGCGCTCACGCCGTCTTGTCGTGGCCCTCGGTGAAGTCCCGCCACAGCAGGACCAGGGCCGCCATCACGGCCGGGCCGACGAACAGGCCGAGCAGCCCGAAGGTCTCGACGCCGCCGAGGATGCCGAGCAGCACCCACAGGAACGGCAGCTTGGTCGTGCCCCCGATCAGCGCCGGCCGGATGAAGTGGTCGGCCACGAATGTGACGACGAAGCCGGCCACCGCCACGACGGCGGCGGCCTTCACCGAGCCAGCCGCGACCAGGAGCAGCGCCGCGACCGCGATGGCGACGGCCGCGCCGAACGGGATCATGGCGGCCACCGCCGTGAACGCGCCGAGCAGCACCGGGTGCGGCACGCCGGCGAAGTAATAGACGACGCCGAGGATGAAGCCCTCGCCAAGGCCGACCAGCACGAGGCCATCGACGGTGCCGTGCACCGAGGCCACCATCTGCCGCGCCACGCGCTCGCCCCGGGGGCCGAACAGCCGGTCGCAGGCGACCCGGGCCTGCTCCGTCACCGTGCGCCAGTCGCGGAACAGGAAGAACAGGGCCACAAGGCTGAAGCCGAACAGCACGATCCGGTGCAGCACCTCGCGCCCGAAATTCCGCGAGGCGCCGATCACCGAGTTGTTCTCGAACCGGTGCAGCAGGTCCGAGCCGGCCTGGGCGTGCCCGAGATTGTCGTTCCACCAGGCGGTGGCCTGAGCGGCGCCGTAGGGCAGGTGCTGAAGGAAGTCCGGAGCCGGGACGCCGTTCGCCTCGGCGCTACGCACGAACTCGGCGACGTCGTGGGCCTCGCGCGCCGCCTGCACGCCGAGGATCGCGAGCGGCGCGAGGAAGACCAGCGCCACCGCCGCGGTCATCAGCGTCGGCAGCAGCAGGTTGTGCCGGCCCGGCGGGAAACGCCGCTCCAGTCGGGCGTAGAGCGGCCACAGCGCGATGGCCAGCACCACCGCCCAGGCCAGGGCCGGCAGGAAGCCGTGCAGGATCCAGAGGCCGAGCGCGGACAGCGCCAGAACCAGCATGACCCGCGCCGTCCCCTGTGAGCGCGCCCGCTCCGGCGGGGGCGGGGGGGCGGCATGCGCCGGAACCGCGACGGGTTGGGCCGTGGGTAACATCGGTTTCGTCTCCTGAACGCCGTGCGAAGGATCTCGCGCAGATCAGCCGAACACTTCGCGGGGCGGCGCGTGGTCCCTGCGCCCATCTCGACGGACGACCCGGGACCAGCGCTGCAACGCACCGGGAACCGTTACGGTTGCCGCCTCCGACCCCCTCGTGTAGAGGTCGCGGCCGTCCGACCGGCCCGCGCAACAGGGGCCGGCATGCGTATTGGTGGCCGCGCGGGGCGTGAGCGCCGGGTCGCCCGGCGTCGAGGGGGCTCCCCGCCCGACCGGTCCGGAAACCGAACAGCCCGCGAGAAGACATGTCCGACGAGCCCGCCCACGGCACCGCCACCTTCGAGCGCGTGGCCGACATCATAGCCGAGACGGCCGATATCCCGCGGGACAAGATCACGCCGGAGAGTCACGCCATCGACGATCTCGGCATCGACAGCCTGGCCTTCCTCGACATCGCCTTCGCGGTCGACAAGGCCTTCGGGATCAAGCTGCCCCTCGAGCGCTGGACCCAGGAGGTCAACGAGGGCAAGGTCCCGGCGGAACAGTATTTCGTGCTCAAGAACCTGTGCGCGCGCATCGACGCCCTGGTGGCCGAGAAGGCCGCCAAGGTCTGACGCCCCAGAGCCCGACGCACCCCATGCGCCTCGAATATTTCGAGATGATCGATGCCGTGCGGCACCTCGACCGGGCGGCCGGCCGGATCGAGGCGCTCGCCCGGGTGCCGCTGGAGAGCCCCGTCTTCGAGGGGCACTTCCCCGGCCATCCGCTGGTGCCGGGCGTGCTGCTGACCGAGACGATGGCGCAGGCCTCGGGCTACCTCGTGCTCGCCCATCTCGACTTCACCCGGATGCCGTTCCTCACCGGGGTCGACAAGGCCCGGTTCCGGTCCTTCGTCGGGCCCGGCGCGGAGCTGATCGTGACGGCGAGCCTCGAACATGATGGCTCGGGCTACGCGGTGACCAAGGCCGCGATCAGCCATGCCGGCAAGCCGCTCTGCGACGCGGAGCTGCGCTTTCGCACCATGCCGTTCCCGGACGGGCTCGACGCACCGATGCGCGAGCGGGCCCGGGCGATCGGCCTGTTCCCGGATCCGGTGCAGCCATGAGCCGCCCGGTCCTCGTCACCGGCCTCGGCCTCGTCTCGTGTGTGGGGGAGGGGATCGACGCGCATCTCGCCGCCCTTGAGAGCGGCGCCGCTCCTCGGGCCGACACCGAGACCTTCGCACCCTATTGCGTCCATCCGGCGCCGCCGATCGCCTGGGATGGGCAGATCCCCAAGCGCAGCGACCAGCGCCAGATGGAGGCGTGGCAGCGGCTCGGCGTCTACGCCGCCGGCCTCGCCCTCGAATCCGCCGGCGTGAAGGAGGATGCCGCCCTCAAGCAGGCGCTCCATCTCGTGGTGGCGGCCGGCGGCGGCGAGCGCGACTACGCGGTCGACGGCGCGATCCTGACCGGCATGCGCGATGCCGCCGATCCGGGCGCCTATCTCAACGAGCGGCTGCAGAACGACCTGCGGCCGACGCTGTTCCTGGCTCAGCTCTCGAACCTGCTCGCCGGCAACATCGCGATCGTGCACGGGGTCACGGGCGCCTCGCGCACCTTCATGGGCGAGGAATCGGCCGGCGTCGATGCGCTGCGGATCGCGCAGGCGCGGGTCGCCTCGGGCCAGATCGATGCGATCCTGGTCGGCGGGTCCTACAGCGCCGAGCGGCCGGACGTGCTTGTGGTCCATGAGATGGGCGGCTACCTCGCCCGCGCGCCCTACCGCCCGGTGTTCGGGCGGGCCGATGCGGCGCCAGGCTTCATCCTGGGGAGCTGCGCCGCCTTCCTGATGCTGGAATCCGAGGCGCACGCCGCCGCCCGCGGGGCTCGGGCGCTCGCCCGGCTGGACCGGGTGGCGAGCGATCGCACGCGGCGCATCCCCGGCAGCGTCGCCGCCAGTCTCGAAGCGCTCTGGCCGCAGGCCGGCCTCACGGCTCCGGACCGCGTCCTCTCCGGAGCCACCGGAGTCGCACCGATGACCGCGGAGGAACGGGACGCGCTCGCGCGGCTCGCACCCGATGCCGGCCTTCATGCCCTCGGCGACGTGATCGGGCACGGACTCGAGGTCGTCGCCCCGCTCGGAGCGGCGCTTGCCGCAGGTCTCGTGGCGGCCGGATCGGCCCGCGAGGTGGCGGTGACGACGGTCGGCCATCGCCGCGGCGAAGGCGTTCTGCGGCTGGTTCCGGCCTGACCCGCGCCCGACGCTGGGCTTGCGGCTCGGCGAAGCCAGATCATCGTCGATTCGGCGGCCCAGGCTATCTGTCTGACGACGCGGATCTTCTCCTGACGTCACATGTCTATGTCGGCCGATAATATCGTTGCTGGGTCGATCCTGGATCCAGCCGAAATATTTCTTCGGACTTGCCAATGGGTCGCCAAAGGCCTATCTCCGGTTCATCGGCACGTGTCCGGATATCTTGGACCGTTACGCCTTCGCAGGGCGGTTCTGACTTTCCTATCGCTATCGGTCGATACCGGCATTCGCTTCCAGAGCGGGTGCCATCTCTCACGACGCCTGCGAAGATCGAGGAATTCCATGAGCACCGGAACCGTCAAGTGGTTCAACGAGACCAAGGGCTACGGCTTCATCCAGCCGGATGACGGCGGCAAGGACGTGTTCGTTCACGTCTCGGCTGTCGAGCGCGCCGGCCTGCGCGGCCTGAACGAGGGCCAGAAGGTCTCCTACGAGCTGGAAACCGATCGTCGCAGCGGCAAGGAATCCGCTGGCCAGCTCCAGACGGTCTGATCGCCGCTTCGTCGGCCTTTGTCGAAGCCGCTCTTGAGGGAGCGGCTTCTTCGTATTCAAATCCGATTTCGGGACGACGGCGGCCCGCCGCGCCCAACACAGGAGTGTCTGTGAGCTTTCCGAACAAGCAAGGCGTCGTCGATCGACTGGAGGCCGCCGCCAAGGCGCGGTCCGAGATGTTGGCCCGCTTCCGGGCCCGCCCGACTGCCGATGATCCGGCCGTCCTCGCCCGCCAGTCCGCGCGCCGCGCCGTGGTTGACGCCCGCGAGGCCCGCGCGGCCGAGCGTGCCGCCCAGCGCGAGGCGGAACTCGCCCGCGCCGCCGCCCAGGCCGAGGCCGAGCGTCAGGCCGAGGCCGAGCGCAAGCTCGCCGAGCAGCTCGCCGCCCAGGAGCGTGCCAAGGCCCTTCAGGCCGAGCAGAAGCTCCAGCGCGATGCGCGCTACCTCGCCCGCAAGGCCAAGGCGGCCAAGAAGCGGTAAGGTCTCAACGCCCAAGTAGCAGCCGATCCGGCACGCGGGCGCGTGAGAGTCAAAGACATTGGGGGGCCGGTCCGATCGTGACGCGGTCGGCCGCCCTCGAGCGTCCCGTTCGAGACCCCGTCACAGGAGCTTGGCATGACCCATAAATTCAAGATCGGCCAGCGTGTCTGCCGGGTGCAGCTCGGACTTCCGGGTGACAAGGGCGGCGGCGAGATCTTCGAGGTTCTGCGCCTCATGCCTGAGGATCAGACCGGCGAGCGTTCCTACCGGATCCGGACGGAAGCCGGCGAGCGGGCGATCCGCGAGAGCGAACTGGTCGCCGTCAGCCGTCTCTGAACGGCCATCGATTCAGAGCGCCCTGACCATCACCAGGGCGTCGATCAGGCCCAGACCCGGATGCCGGAAGGCTCCCTAGTCCACTGCCGAAGTAAAAACTGACGCGCACAACTGTGCCGGTCTCGCGGTGCCCTTTCCCGGGCGCATGCAGCATCAGCGGAATGCGACCCGGGACCCAGCATTAGGATAACGCGAAGCGTCCGCTCGCAGCGACGGTGCGGCTCGATCGTGCCGCTTCGCGGCGGGCTTTCTGCGCCGGATCCCGGATCACCTTCCACTGACGTTCCAGGCGTCCGGGAAAGGGATGCGGTTCATCTTTAATCGCTCGGCCACGGTCCCGTCCCTCCGCCATCCCGAGCGTCGCGAGACGATTCAAGGTCCCGCCGCGTTCGCAGATCAGGCGCTCACCCGAACTGCTCCCGCAGGATGCGCTCGTCGAGGCTGTGCCCGGGATCGTGCAGGAGCACGAGCTCGGTGGCGCGGTCGAGGGAGGTCTCCACGGTGCAGACCCTCCGGAACTCGGTGTGGTCGGCCACGGCCGCCACCGGCCGGTGAGGGGCGTCGAGCACGTCGATCCGGATCCGGGCGTAATCCGGCAACAGCGCGCCCCGCCAGCGCCGGGGGCGGAAGGCCGAGATCGGGGTCAGCGCCAGCAGCTTCGCGTCGAGCGGCAGGATCGGGCCGCCGACCGAGAGATTGTAGGCGGTCGAGCCCGCCGCCGTGGCGACTAGCACCCCGTCGGCGATCAGCAGGTCCAGCCGGACATGCCCATCCACGGCGATCTTCAGCTTGGCGGTCTGGTGCGTCTGGCGCAGCAGATAGACCTCGTTGATCGCCCGCGCCCGGTGGCTGCGGCCCTCGGTGTCGATCACGTCCATCACCAGGGGGTGGATGACGCTGCGCTGGGCGGAGTCCAGGTGCTCCAGGAGGTCGTCGTCCCGGAACTCGTTCATCAGGAAGCCGACCGTGCCGCGGTTCATCCCGTAGATCGGCTTCGGGTGATCCATGAAGCGGTGCAGCACCTGCAGCATCAGCCCATCGCCGCCGAGCGCCACGACGACATCCGCCTCCTCGGGTGGGACATGGTCGTAGCGCCGCATCAGGGCGGCGGCGGCTTCGCGGGCGTAGCCGGTGGGGCTCGCCACGAAGGCGATTTTTTTAGAGGACGGCATGGTGTCAGGCGCCGCTTGGCGGGCGCGTCGGGGTCGCGTCGGGGGTCACGTCACGGCTCCAGTCTGATGAGCGAACCGCCCGGTTGACGTCGGTGCCCCGCATGCGTCTGACTCCTCAAGCACATGCGCGATCCAGGAGGCATAGCATGGAGCGTCCGCTCCTCGTCTACACCACCTTTCCCGATGCCGCCTCTGCGCTGAATATCGGCGAGGCCCTGGTGCGCGAGCGCCTGATCGCCTGGATCAACGTCCTGCCCGGGATGCTATCGGTCTACAGCTGGAAGGGCGCCGTGGAACTGGGCGAGGAGGTCGCGGCCATCCTCAAGAGCCGGGAGGGTTTGGCCGATGCCCTGTCGGCCGCCCTCAAGGCGCGCCATCCCTATGAGACGCCGATCATCCTGCATCTCCCGGTCGCCGGCGCGGACGCCGACACGGCTGCCTGGATCCTCGCGGAGACGCAGCCTGCCGATGCGGCCCCCGCGGCCCCCGCGGCGCCCTCGTCATCCTGACCGCCGCCGCCGGGAAACGGCACTGCAACAGAGCTCGGACGGACACAAATACGGGCCTTCAATGCATTCATTGAGGGATGAATCGGTATGTCCGCAAATCGCCTACGGCGACAATTGACTTCGTGAAAATTCAATGCTGAATTATCATCGTGCCGTAAGTCGAATACGGCTTCATGACTTGCGGTAGCGTGCGATGAGAGGATTGATTGCAATCCTTGCGATCGGATTCGGCATCCCGGCCGCGCAAGCCCTGGAGGCCGACGAGGTGGTCGGAACCTGGCGCCTCGTCACCGCCACGCGGAAGATCGTCGAGACCGGCGAGGTCATCGATGCCTATGGCGGCCCCAAGCCGAATGGCTGGATCACTTATGGTCGCGATGGGCGGATGATGGTCGTCTGCGCCTTCGAGGGACGCACGCGGCTCGCCGCCAACGACGCGATGTCCGACGCGGACAGGATCCACCTGCACAAGACCTTCTTCGCCTATGCGGGGACGTACCGGTTCGAGGCCGACCGCGTCACCCACAGCATCGACACGTCCTGGAACGAGGCCTGGACGGGAACATCCCAGGTCCGGCAGGTCGAGCAGAAGGGACGGCAACTGATCTACACGACCACGCCGTTCAAGTTCAACGTCGACGGAAAGCTGAGCGTCATCACGTTGGTCTGGGAAAAGTACCCCTGATCTTCAAACTCGCGGCTCTTTAGGGAGGACGACATGCCCCGAATGTATGGTCTGCCGGCGTTGGTTTTCGCCGCCGCCCTCATGCCCGGTCTGTGCCGGGCAGAGGCCCTGGAAGCCGATGCCCAGAGCGCGGCGACCAAGTGGGACGAGGCCTACAACCGCGACGACATGGACACGCTGGGCAAGCTCTACACACAAGACGCCATCGTCGTCACGAAGGGCGCGACCCAGACCCGCGACGGCATCCCAAAGTTCTTCTCCGGCCTCAAGGCGAAGGGGTGGGACGACCACAAGACCACGGTGAAGAACGCGGTCGCGAAGGACAACCTCCTGATCGTCTCGGGCCGCTGGGAGATGACCGGGCCGGTGGACGGCGGCGCCAAGAAGAAATTCGAGGGCAATTGGGTGAACGTGCTGGAGCGCCAGAAGGATGGTTGGCGGACGGTGCTGCATACGTGGAATTGAGGGGCGCCTCACCCGCCCTGATCGATCAGCCCGAGGCGCGGCACGATGGTGTGCCGCTCGATCACCGCGCCCGGGGCGATCACGGCATTGGCGCCGATCCGGGCGCCGTCGCCGACGAGTGCCCCGAATTTGCGGGTTCCGGTCTCGACGAGACGGCCCCCAACCGGAGGAGGATCGGCCGGTCCGGTGCCTCGTTACGGTGGTTGGCGATGATTGCGCCGGCTTCGAGGTTCACGTTCTCGCCGAGGATGCTGTCGCCGACGAAGTTGAAATGCGCGGCCGCCGCGCCCGCGAACAGGAACGCGGATTTCAGCTCCGCGCCGGGGCCGACGATGCAATCCGCTTCCAGCCAGCATCCGCCGCGCAGGTAGGCTCCGGCCGCGACGAAGCAGCCCGGGCCGATGATCGCCGGCGGCTTCACGGTCGCGCCGGCTTCCACGATCGCCTCCGCGTGGATCGCAACGCCGTCCGCGGCCCGGTAGGTCCCGTCGAGGCCGGCGATGCGTTCGGCGACCAATGCCGCCGCCCGGGCCGTGATCTCCCAGGGGGCCAGGGCGAGCGCGCCCAGCCAGGAGACGGGATAGCGCGCAATGAGGTCGCGCAGGTCCGGAAGGTCGTCATCCATGGTCGGTCCTGGAAACGCGGCGGTGATGATCGGCGGCGCGGCTCCCGATCCTGTCAGCCCGCGTCACGTGACGCCAGCCGCCTGCGCCGAGAGAAGCGTTCAAGATTTGAGTTCATAAATAGGCTCGAAGGCACGAATTCGACGCGAATCACGCCAAGATATAATTTGGCAAAATCCAGAATTTCGGAGATTTAATTGGCTTTTACTTTTAGTATTACAAGTGGATAATTTGGCGCTGTCGATGTCTCCGACTATAGGACCTGTGGCGTCGTCTTCGGCGCCGTGAAGTCTGGGACGTCGAAACCATGATGTCATTCAACAAAGCCGGCCGCATCGCGGTGGTGCTGCTGGCTTCCGTCGCGAGCGGGACGGGCGTTTCGGCGGCCGGCGGCAAGCCGAGCGAGCCGCTGATGACCATCGAAGCGGCTCCGTCGGGTCCGGCCGGTCTGACCGCGGCCAATCCGCCGGCGCTGCGCTACGGAACCCTCTACGCGGACGCCAAGGGCCAGAGCCACGTCCAGTATTGCGACCTGAAGAACTTCATCTTCAAGAGCTACGCGCCGCCCGCGGCCCCGCAATATGTCGGCTTCCCGCCGGGCGAGGTGGCGTCGATCAAGTACGCGATCCTCCCAGTCGGCTATGTCGGCACCTGGCACACCGCTCCCGGCCCGCAATGGGTGATCACCCTGTCGGGGCGCTGGTCGGTGGAGGCCACGGACGGCTCCGTGCTGGAGCAGGGGCCGGGCGAGGTCGAGTTCAACGCCGACACGGGATCGACCCCGCAGGGGCCGGAGGGCCATGTCGGGCACCTCACCCGCCAGGTCGGCGACGTGCCGAACGTCCAGCTGATCGTGTCGCTGAAGCCCCGGAAGGGGAAGCGCTCGACCGAGCCGTGCCAGCCGACCGCGCGGTGATGGCCGGGCTTGCCTGATCGCTGACATAAACAATCCGGCGGATACGCTCCGCCGGACCATCGGAAAAAGTTCAGGCGCCGCTGACCGGGTAGGTGCGACCCTTCCAGGTGGCCGCGCCGGCCCGTACGCCCCGCAGCAGCACGTTCCACTGGATCGCGAGCGCCACCAGCACCGCGGCCGGGTGGAGCGGGATTGTCGCCAGCGGCGCCCGGACCGCCAGGGTGATCGCCGCCCGGGTCGCGAGCGACAGCGCGCAGGCCGACGCGGCCAGGATCAGGGGGAGGGGCGGGATCAGGCCGAACAGGCCGGCCAGCACGAGGAGCGGCGGCAGGATCTGGCCGCAGCCCAGGAGCAGGGTCCAGACCGGCAGGGCGCGGGGCGTGGCCATGCCCTCGTGCGCGTTCTTGGAGAATCCCGCCCAGGCTTCCGAAAACCCCCGATACATCCGGCAGGTCGCGAGACCCGCCCCGGCCACGAGGTCGGTGCGGTAGCCGGCCGCACGCAGGAGCCGGGGCAGGCGCACGCCGTCGTGCAGGAAGCCGCAGATCGCGCCGTGGCCGCCGATCGCCGCGTAGGCCGCGCGCTCGAACAGGATGAGCTGCCCGCAGGCCGCGCCGAGCGCCGGATCCGGGCGGCGGCGCATCAGCGGGACCGGCAGGAAGCCGACGAGCAGAAAATCGATCATCGGCACGGTGAGCATTTCGCCCAGGGTCTCGGTGCGCTGCCGGGGCACGCCGCTGACCAGGGCCGCGCCGACACGCCGGGCTCGGGCGGTGAGCGACGCCGCGGCCTCGGGCTCCAGGCGGACATCGGCGTCGATGAACAGCAGGTGGCGGCCGTTGGCGAGCCCGGCGATATGCGCACAGGCGTGGTTCTTGCCGGTCCAGCCCTCGGGCAAAGGCGGCACCGGGGCGACGCGCAGGCGCGGGTCGCCGATCGCCCGCACGATCTCGGCGGTGCCGTCCGTGGAATGGTCGTCGCCGACGATCACCTCCACGGGCACGGCGGTGCTGGCGAGCGCGGCCCGCACGGTCTCGGCGATGTTGCCGGCCTCGTTGCGGGCCGGGATCAGGATCGAGATCAGACCGGGATCCGCCTCGGGGGTGGGCCGGCGCAGGGCGAACAGGTTCACTGCCGCCAGCCCGGCCGGGAGCAGGGCGGCGATCAGGCAGAGCAGGGCCAGGGCGGTGGGGATCAGGTCGGTCATCGTTCAGGTTGAGGTAAGGCAGCCGCCGGCTGCCGGCATCGCGCGCGGACAGAAAAACATCATGCGGCCCGATCGTGCCCGTCGGCGGCGTGATGGGCCGGATCGAAGCGGCGGCCAGCCAGCCGCGCGGCGAGGCGCCGCCAGAGATCGTAGACCCCGCCGACGCCCTTGCGGCCCGCGACCAGGGCTTGGAAGCGCTCCGGCTCGCGGCTGATCACGTCGGCGCTCAGACGGTCGAGGGTCGCGGTCAGATCGGCCTCCAGGCGGGCGAGCCGCGCGGCCCGCGGCAGGGCCGCCAGCTCGGTGCCGGGGATCCCGGGCCCGAAGGCCGCGAAGGCCTCGGCGCCGCGCTCGTCCCAGAAGGCGTATTCCAGGGCGAGCGGCACGAACAGCGCGTCGGGGGCGAGTTCGGCCAGGCGCGCCACGCCCGGACGCAGGCCAAGGGGCCGGACCCGAACGTCCACGAACTGGCCCTGCGCGGTGATCCAGAGGGCCGTGCCGGAGCGTGTCAGGATCGCCCGCGCGGCGGCCAGGAACTGAGCGGCGCCCCGGGGACTGTCGAGATCGACCCTGAAGGCCCCGATCCGCTCGAACACCCGGTAGCGCGCCAGCATGGCGGCGTCGAACGGCGCCCGGTTCTCGCGCTTGGGATAGAGCCGGCCGGACAGCACGATGATCACCGCGGCATCCCACCAGGCGGGGTGGTTGCAGTAGATCACCAGCGGGCCGGGATGTGTTGGGGCCGGCTTTTCGCTCCAGAGCGGCATCCGCAGGGCGTCGAAGTGCCGATGCAGGTAGCGCTCGAACCACGCTTCCATGAAGCGGCGGATCAGGGGCGAGACTGGACGCAGGGGCGCGGGTGGCGGGGAGCGCACTATCCAATCCCCCGCGCAAGGCCGGATGCAACGCGGGCTTCTCCTCCCGTATGGTTGAGCGGATTCACCCATCGGGGTCGGCAGGATACGCTGGAGACACCGCGGCTCTCCCTCCCCCGCAGAGGGGGGAGGGAGACGCGCCCGAGGCCGGCCTTTGCCTTAATCCGACAGCGATAAGTGAACACCGCAGTCCGCCCCGCCGAAGGGAGGGGAGATGGCGGGTTTGATGTCACGCCGAAGCGCGCAGCGTTCCGCGCGCATCCTGATCGTGCGCGTCGGCGGCGATCCAGCCAGACATCATCACCATCGGCATGCCGGGCCCGGGATGAGCGGCGCCGCCGGCAAGGTACAGGCCGCGCACCTGCCGCGAGCGGTTGCCCGGCTTGAACGCGCCCATCACTCGACCGTGCGAGGCAAGCCCGTAGATCGCGCCGTTGAGCACCCGGTAGCGCTCGTGGATGTCCTGCGGTGTCAGGTGGCGCTCGACGACGATGCGCTCCTCCAGGTCCGGCATGCCGGCGGTGCGCTTGAGCTTGTCCAGGATGGTCCGGCGGTAGTTCTGGAACAGGGGACCGTCCGGCCTCCAATCGTGGTGCGGGCGCAGATACGGCGTGTGCACCAAGACGTACAGGGCCTCGCCGCCCTCGGGTGCCACGCTCGGGTCGGTGGAGGAGGGGGCCGCGAGATAGGCGGTCGGGTCCGGGGCAGGCTCGCCCTTGTTGTAGATGAAGTCGAACTCCTCCTCCGGGTCCCGGGAGAAGACGAAGTCATGGTGGTTCAGGTGCTCGTAGCGCTTGTTTAGGCCGAGATAGAGCACCACGCCCGAGCAGGCCGGCTCGGGATTCTTCTTCTCGTAGGCCTTGCCGACGGCGCCGCCGACGAGCTCGCGGTAGGTGCGGACCGAATCCATGTTCGAGATCACCGCATCGAAGGGCGTCACGCCGTCGGCGGTGCGCACGCCCCGAACCGAGCCGTTGGCCGTCTCGATCCCGGTCACCTCGGTGTTGGTCTTGCAGGTCGCGCCGAGCTCCTGGGCGAGCTTGGCCAGCCCCTCCGCGACCGCGCGGGTGCCGCCCATCGGGTACCAGACGCCGTCGGCCATCTGCATATGGGCGATGGCGCAGAGCACCGCCGGCGCGCCGTAGGGTGAGGAGCCGACATATTGCACGAAGTGGTCGAGCATCTGCGCGAGCCGCGCATCCTTGACCTTGCCGCGGATCGTCGAGGCGACCGATGCGTGCATCCGCAGGGACAGCACGTCGCGAAGCGTGCCGGGATTCATATTGGCCCGGATGTTGATCGTGTCGAACAGGTCCTCGACCGGCTTCCAGAAGAAGAATTTTTCCGAGACCCCGTGCAAGTGCTCTGAGATCGAAAGGAATTTCTTGTAGCCGTCGCCGCTGCCGGGGGCGAAGCGATCCATGTCGCCGGCCATCCGCTCGACATCCTGCATCAGGTCGATGCGGCTGCCGTCGTCGAAGAAGCAGCGCCATTGCGGGTCGAGGCGGCGCAGGTCCATGTAATCGTGGACCGAGCGCCCGGCCTCGGAGAAAATCCGTTCCAGGACCCGCGGAACCGTCAGGATGGTCGGGCCCATGTCGAAGCGGAAGCCGCCCTCGTGCAGCACCGCCGCCTTGCCGCCGAGCCAGCCGTTCTTGTCGTAGACCGTGACGCGGTGGCCCCGCGCGGCGGCGACGCACGCGGCCGCGAGTCCACCGAGCCCGCTGCCGATCACGGCGACCGTCGAATCCTGGCTCATTCTGAAAGGTCGCTCCCCGGGCCCGTCTCAGCGTTGCCCACATGGTGAAGCTAGACGCGGCGCCCGGCGGGTCAACGCGCCACCCGGTCGCGGCACCGGCCGGTCAGGGCCTGTTCGTAGACAGCTGGGCCAGGAAGTTACCGATCTCGCGGCGGCGAAGGGGCGCCTCGAGCACCTCTGGGCCGAGCCCATGGCGCCAGGCGAGGCGGCGCGCCGCCTCGCGATCGTCGCCCTGCAGGCTTGCGATCTCGTCGGCATAGGCCGCTACCGCGTCCGGATCCTCGGCGAGGCCGGCCTCGACGATCGCGGTATCGCAGAGGCGCAGCATCGCGCCGACCTCCTCGAGGTCGAGTTCCGGGTGGTACTGCGTGCCCCAGAACCAGCCGGCCCCGTGCCGGATCTCGATGGCCTGGACGCCCAGCACGCGGTTGCCCGCCAGCACCCGGGCCCCCGGGGGCGGCTCCAGCACCGCGTCCGAGTGGATCGCCGGCGCGTCCCAGACCGCTGGCCGGCCGGCCAGCAGCGGATGGGTGCGGCCCTCCTGGGTCGGGGTGATCGCCCGGGCGAAGCCGTATTCCGGCCCGCGCGGGTTCTCGGCCGCATGGCCGCCGGCGACGGTGGCCGCGACCTGGACGCCCCAGCAGGATCCGAACACCGGCAGCCCCGCCTCCAGGGCCGTGCGCATCAGATCGAGCTGGCGAGTCACCGCCGGCGTACCCTCGGAGACCTTCAGGGTCGATCCGGTGAAGATCAGCCCGTCGAACTCCGACAGGTCTTGGGGGAGCGCCGCGTCGGCGTCGGCCGGGTTGAGGAAGCGGCAGGTGGTCTCGGGGACGAGATCCTGGACCACCACGGCATAGGATTCGGCCGAGGTCCGGCCTGTCGCACCAACGTGCCGTTCGCGGGCCGCCCGATCGTTGCCGTCGGCGATGAGCAGGCGGAGCATAAGTATCTCACAATGTGCAGAGGCGGACCCTGCCCGATCGGCCGGGCCGTGTCCGGGGACGGCTGGTCGCAGGTGCGGCGCGGATCGTCGCGGCGTGGGTCGATCAGGCGGTTCGCCGCGCCACCAGGCCGAGGGCCAGCCCGAGGCCGCCAAGCGTCAGCACGCCCAGGACCGCGAAGGCGGGCGTCGCCGAGCCGAACCCTTCGCCGAGCGCGTTCTGGTAGGCCTCGATCGCCCAGGCGTTCGGCGTGAGCCAGCCGGCCTGCTGCAGCCAGGGGGGCATCAGGAAGCGCGGCACCATCGAGCCGCCCACTGCGGAGAGCAGCAGCACCCCGAAGGTCGAGGCGAGATGGGCCTGCTGGCGCGAGGCGGCGAGCGCGCAGGCGGCGAGCGCCAGGCCCGCGGCCATGGCCGAGACCAGCAGGCAGGCGGTGAGGAAGGCCGGCCAGTGTGGGCCGATCTCGACGCCGTAGAGGAGCCCGGCGGCTAAAAAAATCAGGCCGGCCTGGACCATGCCCTGGAGGGTCAAAAAACCGAACTTGCCGAGCACCACCACCGGCAGGCCGCCCGGGCCGGCCATCAGGCGCTCGGCGATGCCGGTCTCCCGCTCCTCGACCAGTGAGAGCGCCCCCTGCATGGCGGCAAACAGCAGGAACACCGCGGTGATCGCGCCGGCATAGTAGCTCACCCGGGCGTTGGCGGTGCCGGCGGCGGTACTTTGCCGCTCGACCAGCGAGGCGAAGCTGAACGGCTCCTTTTTGGCCCGCTGCTCGGCAAACGCCTCGTCGAGGAAGCGCCGCTCGTCCGGGCCGATCTTGCCGGTGCGCTCCACGTCGGCGACGATGCGGGAGAGCACCACGTCGGGCAGCGCCTCGTTCAGCACGCGCTGGAGCTGGCCCAGGGCGATCGGCGTGGCGAGCGCCTTGGCGGGGTTCTCGACCAGCACCACCGGCTGGTCCGCGGGGCCGGGCGGGGCGTCCGCCGGGGGGGCGATCAGGTCGCCCCGGAGCGCCAGGGCCACGTCGACCGCGCCGGAGCGGACCGCCTGGGTCACCTCCGCCAGATCGGTCGCCGGCAGGCGGGTGACCCGCAGGGACGGGTCGGCCACGAGGGCGTCGGCGAGGCGCTGCGTGGCCGCCGTCCGGGCGAAGTCGGCGAGGCCGAGATGGATGCGGATCCGGTCGCCGGTCGCGCCGGAAAAAATCGCGGCGAAGATCGAGAAGATCACGGTCGGCAGCACGAAGGCCATCACCAGGGCGGCGCGGTCGCGCAGGAGGCTCAGCGCCATCACCCGGAACGCGGCGCCGATCATCCGGCCGCTCCCGCCCGGCGCGGCTCGGAGGCCGCGCGCTCTGCGACTTCCCGGGGCCGGATCGCGTCGAGATACAGCGCCTCCAGCCGCGGGGCGCGGACCCGCACCTCGGCCACCGGCACGCCCTGCGCCCGCAGCGAACCCAGCAGGGCCGCCCCGTCGAGGCCGGAGCGCTCGACCGAGCGCCAGACCAGGCCGCCTGGCTCGGCCGGCACGAAGCCGCTGCGGCGCAGAACGGTCTCCGCGGCCGCATCCGCCGGCAGGGCCAGGCTCAGCTCTCGTTCGGGCGCGCCGACCCGCAGCTGCGCCAGCAGGTCGGCCAGACGCCCTTCGCGCACGATCCGCCCCTGCGCCAGGAACGCGACCCGGGAGGCGAGTCGCTCGGCCTCGGCGAAATCGTGGGTGGCGATCAGGATCGCGGTGCCCGCCGCCTTCAACCGGTCCAGCACCGCGTGGATCGCCGCCCTTGCGGCGAGATCGACGCCGCTGGTCGGCTCGTCGAGCAGGACCAGGCTAGGCCGGTTCATCAGGCTCGCCGCGATGTTGACCCGACGCCGGTAGCCGCCCGACAGGATTCCGACCGGGCGGTGCGCCACGTCGGCGATGTCGGCCATCTCCAGGGCGGCCGCGACGGCGGCGCGCCGGTCCCGCCGGGGTACGCCCGCGAGCTGGCCGAAGATCCCGAGATTTTCCGCCACGGTAAGGCGCGGATAGAGGGCGATTTCTTGGGGCACCCAGCCGATGCTCCGGCGGGCGCGGCCTTCCCGGAACGGGTCGGCGCCGGCCACCCGCACCGTCCCGGCGCTGGGCGCCAGACGGCCCGCGACGAGGCGCATCAGCGAGGACTTGCCGGCCCCGTTCGGCCCGAGCAGCGCCAGGGTCTCGGCGGCGTCGAGCGCGAGATCGACGTGCTCCAGCACCCGCCGTCCCCGCAGAACGAGACCGACGCCTGCGATCCGTACGAGGGGATCGCTCACTCGGTCACCGCCGCGGCAAAGCGCGGGCGAGGCGAACCCGCACCGAGGCGCCGGGCTCCTGCAACGCGAAGGCCGCATCAGAGAAGTCCGGCCGCGCTCGGCGCGCGACGGCGCCGGAGAAGCCGTAGGGTTCGAGCGGCAGGCCGAGCCCGGTGCGGTCGAGGCGGCCGTTGCCGTTCTCGTCTTGGAAGGCCGCCACCGCGTAGGTGCCGGGGACCACATCCCGGAAGGTGAACCGGGCCCGCCCTCCGGAGGCCGGCGCCTCGTCGCCCTGCGTGCAGAACGCTTCGGCGAGACCGCCCTGGCACAGGGCCACCCGGACCGGGCCGCCGCTGGGCTCGATCCCGTCGATCTCGACCTGTAGCGTCGCGGCCACGGCCGGCGCGCCTGCGAGCGCCGCGACGGCGCAGAAACCGGCGGTGAGCGTCGCCCGACCCGGCGCGCCGATCACGAAGCCTCGCCGGAGGTCGCCAGCGGCGCCGTATCGGGGATGCCCGCCTGGGCTGCGGCGCGGGCGCCGGCCAGCTCCTCGATCAGCAGCCGCGCGGTGATGCGGGCGCCTTCGTAGATCACCGGCAGGCCGGAGCCCGGATGGGTGCCGCCGCCGACGATGTAGAGCCCAGGCCCGAAGCGGTTGTGCGGCCGGAAATACAGCATCTGCATCAGATCGTGGGCGAGGTTGAAGGTGGCGCCCTCGTGGACCGCGAAATCCTCCTCCCACTGTGTCGGATCGATGATCCGCTCGTACCGGATCCGGGATTCGATATCTTCCAACCCGAGATGCTTCAGGCGCTCCAGGATCAGAGCGCGGTAGCTCGCCCGGGTCGCCGGCCAGTCGATCCCGGCCTTCAGGTTCGGCACCGGCACGAGGACGTAGAGGGCGGTGTGTCCGGGGGGCGCCATGCCGCCATCGGTGTAGCCGGCATGCTGGACGTAGAGGGAGGGCTGCATCGGCAGCGTTCCCTCGGTGATCTCGCGGATGTTCTTCTCATAGCCGTCGGCCAGGAGGATCGTGTGGTGCCCGAGGCTCGCAGGCACGTTTCCCTCGATCCCGAGATACAGCATGAAGGTCGAGCAGGAGAGCCGGGCCTTCTTGATCTTGGCGTCGCGCCAGCGCGGGCGGTGCCGCTCCGGTACCAGGGCGCGCATCACCTTGGCGAAGTCGCCGTTGATCAGCACCGCGTCGGCGTTGAGGGTCTCGCCGTCCACCACGACGCCGCTGGCGCGCTTGCCGTCGAACACAACCCGCTCGACGTTGGCGTTGAGCCGAAGATCGACGCCCATGCGCCCGGCCAGGCCGGCCATCGCCTCCGACACCGCGCCGCAGCCGCCGACCGGGTGATAGACGCCGTGCTCGTATTCCAGGAACGACAGGATCGTGAACAGGCTCGGGCAGCGGAACGGCGACATGCCGAGGTATTTGGTCTGGAACGAGAAGGCGAGGCGCACCCGCGGATCGGCGAAGTAGCGCTTCAGGTCGCGGTCGACGCTGCGGCCGGGATGTAGGTGGGGCAGGGCGGCGAGCATCGCCGGGCTCGCCATGCTGCGCAGGGTGTGGAAGGCCTGCTGCAGGATCGGCTTGAAGTAGTCGAGCTTCGTCCGGTTCTCGGTGAAGAACGCCTGGACGTTCTTGGCGTCGTCCGGGGCCATCCGGGCGATCTCCGTCTCCATGCGGGCGATGTCGCCGGTGGCGCGGATCGTGCCGGAGATGCCGTCCGGCCCCTCGAACACCAGGTTGTATTGCGGATCGAGCCGCTCCAGCTTGACATGGTCTTCGAGCCGCTCGCCGCAGCTCGTGAAGATGTCGGCGAGGATCTGGGGATAGAGGAAGAAGGTCGGGCCGATATCGAACTTGTAGCCCCCGGGCGCCGTCACCGTCTTCGTGCGGCCGCCGACCTGGGCGTCCTTCTCGAACAGGGTCACGTGGATCCCGGCGCGGGCCAGCAACAGGGCCGAGGCCAGGCCGCCCGGACCGGCGCCGACCACGGCCACCCGGCGTCCGGTCAGCGCCCGCAAACCATCCCCAGACTGAAGCAACGCCGCCGACTCCCCTCGCAACCCCCAAACCCTATCGGCCAAGCTAGCCTCACATCGGCGCTCGGCAATTGCAGCCCTTTGTCGCGCGTTCGGCGCCGGACGCAAAGGGATGGAGTCAACCGGCCGAAACGAGCCGACCTTGGCCGCGGGCGATCGTCTGGAGAGCGATCCCCGCTGCAGTCGCCACGTTGAGCGAATCGAAGCCCGGGGCCATCGGAATCCGCACCGGGCGGGCGCGACTGAGCGTCGTCGCGTCGAGGCCCGGCCCCTCGGTCCCGAGGATCAGAAGCACCCGCGCCGGCACGGGGCGGTCACCGAGCAATTCGGACGCTCCGGGGCTGAGCGCCAGGGCCTCAAGGTCGAGCGCTTCGGCCAAAGCCAGCCAGTCCTGCCCGGGGCTGAGCCGGGCGAAGGGCTGGATCAGCGCGGCGCCCGCCGAGACCCGGATGCTCTTGCGGTAGAGTGGATCGCAACTCGCGGCGTCGAGGAGCACGGCGTCGGCCCCGAAGGCCGCGGCGTTGCGGAAGGCAGCGCCGACATTGTCGTGGTTGGTCAGGCCCGCGAGCCCGAGCACCAGCGCCGGTGCGGGAGCCGGCGGCACGAGGGCAGCGGGTTCGGGCTCCGGTCCGCGCAGGCCCACGGCCAGGACGCCGCGATGGATCGGGAAGCCGGTCATCGCGCTCATCACCGCCTTCGCGGCGAGATAGACCGGCGGCTTCTCCGGGCAGGCGGACACGTCCGGGGCGAGGCCCGGCCAGCGCTCCGGGGCAAGCAGGATCGATTCGGCCCGGAAGCGGGCACGGGGGCCGAGCAGCAGCCGGAGGGTGACTTCGCCCTCGACGATGAAGCGCCTGGCGCGGCCGACGAGGTCGCGCTCGCGCATCCGCGTGTAGGGTTCGAGGCGCGGGTCGTCCGGATCCGCGATCGTCTCCGCGGCGATCGTGTCCCCGGCCTCGTCCACCTCAGCCCTGCTGACGCTCGGCGCGGATCGCGAGCGGATCGGCCTCGGCCTTGGTCGGCACCTTCACCAGCGCCTCGCCGTCGAGGACGGTCTCGCCGGCCACCGAGCAACGGCAGGCGAGACGCGCGCGCCGACGCTCCGGCATCAGTTCGGCGACCGTGACGGTGACGTCGACGACGTCGCCGATGCGCACCGGCGCGCGGAAATTGAGGGTCTGGGAGATGTAGACCGCCCCTGGGCCCGGCAGGCGGGTGCCGAGCACCGCCGAGATCAGCCCGGCCGTGTACAGGCCGTGGGCGATGCGGGTGCCGAACGGCGTGCGCGCGGCGAAGTGCTCGGACAGGTGGATCGGGTTGCGGTCGCCGGTGATCTCGGCGAACCCGACCACGTCGGAGGAGGCGATGGTCTTCGAGAGGGTTTCCGACAACCCGACCTCGAGATCCTCGAAATAGAGCACGCGCAATTCGGGCAGCATGGCTCGGCAGACCTCCGGTTCCGGCCGGTCGCATCTCTGGCGCAGCCGGCTCAACAAGACCGCGTCGCACGATCGCGCCGCCGAATCCACCCGGACGAAGGCGCAAGATCCTTGAACTTTCTTGAGGCGCGGACAGGGTTTTCTCAACATCCGCTCGACAGGCGCGCCGCACTCGGCGATGACGCGCCCCGTGACCGCTGACACCGCCGCCCGCCCCGAGCCGCCCGCCCTGCGCCCGGTCGTCGCCCGCGTGGCGGCGCTCAACCTCGGCTATTTCGGCATCGAGATCGCCGTGGCGCTCGCCATCGGCTCGGTGGCGCTCATCGCCGACAGCCTCGATTTCTTGGAAGATGCGGCGATCAACCTGCTGATCGTCGCCGGCCTGTCCTGGAGCGCGCGCAACCGGGCGCGGCTCGGCACCGCCATGGCATTCATCCTGCTGGTGCCGGCTGTGGCGACGGCCTACGCCGCCTACGACAAATTCGCGGACTTCGTGCCCCCGGCGGCCCTGCCGCTGACGCTGACCGGGCTCGGGGCGCTCGCGGTGAACCTCACCTGCGCGCTGATGCTCGCCCGGCATCGGTCCGGCTCGGGCAGCCTGAGCCGGGCAGCCTATCTCTCGGCCCGCAACGACGCCTACGCCAACCTGGCGATCATCGCGGCCGGGCTGGTCACCGCTCTCCATCCCAGCCCCTGGCCGGACCTGATCGCGGCGGCCGGCATCGCGATCCTCAACGCCGATTCCGCCGCCGACATCTTCCGGGCCGCCGCGGCCGAGCGCCGGGCCGCGAAATAGGCATCCCCATGCGCATCTTTCCGATCTCCGACCTGCATCTGGAGCGGCGGCGGCTCGACCTGATCGCGCTGCCCGAGGAGCCGTTCGACTTGCTCGCCTGCCCGGGGGACCTCTACGAGGGGCATCCCGAGCGGGGGCTGGCCGCCCTGGTACACCTGGCGCAGGGCAGGCCGATCGTGCTGGTGCCGGGCAACCACGAGCGCTACGCCCCCACGGGCGACATGCGCTCGGCGCCGGAGCTGCTGGCGGCTCTGGAGGCCGAGGTCGCCCGGGTGAACGCGCTGGGCGCGCGCATCCACCTGCTGCAGGGCGCGCAGGCTTGTGTGATCGACGGCGTGCGCTTCGTCGGGACGACCCTCTGGAGCGACTGGCGGCTGGCCGGACGTTGGCTCTCCGCCGACGCGCCCGACCGCCCGGAGGATCCGGTCGCCTATGCGGCCGCGCGCATGACCGACCCGGTCACCGGCTCGCGCGAATATCTCGGCTCGATCCGCAAGGCCGATGGTGGGGCGTGGCAGCCCGCGGACGCCATGGCGGTCCATGCGGCCGAGCGCGCGGCGCTGCACGACGCGCTCCGCGTGCCCCATGACGGCCCGACCGTGGTGGTGACCCATCATCCGGCGAGCCCCCTGGCGGCGGATCGCTACCGCGGCCAGCCCGGCGTACCCTGGTGGGTGCCGGCCTTCTACGCCAGCACCGCGCTCGACGACCTCCCCGATGCCGCGCGCCCGGAGCTGTGGATCTCTGGCCATTTCCACGCCGGCCACGATTTGCGGATCGGCCGCTGTCGCTGGGTGTCGAACCCGGTCGAGGGGCAGAGTTACCGGGCGGATTTTTGCGTGACGGTCGGGGCGGAGGGCGGGGTTTAGAGCGTCCTCTCCGTCATTCCGGGCTCGCCTGCGGCGCCCCGGAATGACGGCGTTGTTTATCGAGCTGCCACCGGCATCGCAGATGGAACAGGGGGTTCAAGCGATCGCAGTGCGCCAGCGCAGCCCGACCGGCGAAGATCGCCGCCGGTCGGGCCGGTTCGATCGCTCCCAAGAAGATCAGGCGGCGCGGACGGTGGCCAGGAAGTTCCGGACCTCGGCCGAGAGATGCTCGGACTGGCGCGACAGCGCAGAGGCGGCGGACAGAACCTGGGATGCCGCGGCTCCGGTCTCGTCGGCGGCGCCGGCTACGCCGGCGATGTTCGTCGTGACTTCGGCTGTGCCGCTCGCCGCCTGCCCGACGTTGCGTACGATCTCCTGAGTCGCCGCCTGCTGCTGCTCGACGGAGGCCGCTATCGCGGTGGCGACGCCGCTGATCTCCTGGATCCGCGCCGTGATGCCGCCGATCGCCGTGACCGCCTGTCCGGTCGAGCCCCGGACCTGCGCGATCTGTCCGGAGATCTCCTGCGTGGCCTTGGCGGTCTGCTCGGCCAGCGCCTTCACCTCGGAGGCGACCACGGCGAAGCCCTTGCCGGCCGCGCCCGCGCGGGCGGCCTCGATGGTCGCGTTCAGGGCGAGCAGGTTGGTCTGCCCGGCGATATCCGAGATCAGTCCGACCACGTCGCCGATCCGTCCGACGACCGTGCTCAGCTCCTGCACCAGCGCGCCGGTCTGGTCGGCTTCGGACACGGCCAGCCGGGCCAACTGCGCCGAGCCGTCGACCTGCCGGCCGATTTCCTGGACCGATGAGCCGAGTTCTTCCGCGGCGGCGGCCACGGTGTTGACGTTGGACACCGCCTCCTCGGCCGCGGCCGCGACCGTGGTCGACTGGCTGGCGGTCTGGGCGGCGGTGGCGTTCATCGTTTGGGCGGTGGATTGGAGTTCGGTGGCCGAGGCCGAGACCTGGCCGATGATGCCGCCGACCGTCTGCTCGAAGCTGTCGGCCATCTGGCGCATGCCGGCCTTGCGCTGCGCCTCCGCTTCCAGCCGCGCCTGCGCGGTCTCCGTCTCCATCCGACGGGTCTGGATCATGTTCTCCTTGAAGACCTGGACGGCCCCTGCCATCGCGCCAACCTCGTCGCGCCGCCCCACGGCGGGGATCTCCGTCCCGGTATCGCCCGAGGCGAGCTGATGCATCGCCGCGGTCATGCGTCCGAGGGGTCGGCTGATCTCCAGGACCAGCATCACGACGGCCCCGATCGCCAGGATCGCGGCGAGCGCCAGGAAGCCCGTCATCAGCCGGTGGGCGCGCCCATAGGCGTCCTGCGCCTCCGCCCCGCTGGCCGCCGCCGCCGCACTCTGCTGATCCGACATCGCGACGAGGGTCGCGATGGTCGTCCGGATCGTGTCCGACATCGTGGTGTTGTATTGTTCCTGGGCGCCGACGAGGTCGCCGCGCTCGGCCCGCGCGAATCCATCGGCCTGCTGGTCGAGATACGTCGCCCATTGCCGCTCGAAGGTCTTGTAGAGCTCGCGGGCCGCGTCGGTCTCTAGGAGGCTCGCGTAGCTGGCCTGGTAGGTCCGCAACTCGGCCAGCCGCCGCTGGATCGAATCGAAGGCGTCCTTTCTGTGCTCGGCCGACTTCGCCGTCAGGGCACGGCTGCCGTTGACGCGGATCCGTAAGGTCACGACCTGGATGCCGGTGAGGGCCTGCGCCGCCGGCAGGCGGCTGGCGCGCATGTCCGTGGCAACACGATTGATCGTTTCAATGTGGTAGTAGGACAACGCCGCCAGGCTACAGATCAGAGCAAGCATAACCGAAAAGCAGATGATCAGCTTGCCTTTGATTGACATAAAGTCGAGCATTATACTTCCAGAATAGACTCGCAAAAGCGCCCTCTGCGCTCTTCGAATGCTATATAATGATTTCTAAAAATTCCGATTAATCGATCGGCATCGTTTCGCTCGATCGGTCGCCCGGCGTCGTCGATCGCCGGCATCCCGCAGCCCGGCAGATGCTACAAGGCCCGATCCCGGCCATCCGCGCATCACCCGGTCGACGCCTCCCGAGGGGAAGCCGGCCCTTGTTCGAAAGACACGCATGGAAAGCGTCACCGTCGTCCTGGCCCTGTTGCTGTCCGTGCTGGTGAGCGGCGCCCTCGGCCGGCTGGTCCCGCTGCCGCTGCCCTTGATCCAGATCGCGATCGGCGTGGCCCTGGCGCTGGGGCCGTTGCCCAGCACGGCCCTCGATCCCGAGATCTTCTTCCTGGTGTTCCTGCCGCCGCTGCTGTTCCTCGACGGCTGGCGCATCCCGAAGCGCGACCTGTTCCGCAACGGCCGGACCGTTCTGGCGCTCGCGCTGGGTCTCGTGGCGCTGACGGTGCTGGGGATCGGCATGCTGATCCACGCCATGATCCCGGGCATCCCGCTGGCGGTCGCCTTCGCCCTCGCGGCCGTCCTGTCCCCGACCGACCCGATCGCGGTCTCGTCGGTCGCCGCGCAGGCCCCGGTGCCGCGGCGGCTCATGCACATCCTCGAGGGCGAGGCGCTCCTGAACGACGCCACCGGCCTCGTCTGCCTGCGCTTCGCCATCGCGGCGGCACTCACCGGGACCTTCTCCCTATCGGAGGCCGCCACCACCTTTGTCTGGCTGGCGCTCGGCGGCCTCGGCATCGGCGCCGCCACGACCTTCCTGCTGATGGGCGCCCAGGACCTGCTGCGGCGGCGGACCGGCGAGGATCCGGGCCTGCAGATCCTGTTCAGCCTGCTCACGCCGTTCGGGGCCTATCTCGCCGCCGAGCACGTCCACGCCTCGGGCATCCTGGCCGCGGTCGCGGCCGGCATCGCCATGACCTACGTGGAGATCCAGGGGCGCAGCCTCGGCACCACCCGGGTCCGCCGCACCGCCGTGTGGGACACCGTCGCGCTCGCCGCCAACGGGTCGATCTTCGTCCTGTTGGGTGAGCAATTGCCCGAGGTCTTCGGCCACGCGGTCAAGCAGGCCGACGTGCAGGGCGCCGGCTGGCTGGTGGCCTGGGTGCTGGCCATCACGGCGGGCCTCATGGCGATCCGATTCGCCTGGGTCTGGGTCTCGCTCCACTTCGTCCTCGTAAAGGCGCATCGCCGGGGCGAGCGGCGCGAGGGCCTGACCTGGCGGCTCGTGGCGGCCACGACTCTCGCGGGCGTGAAGGGCGCGATTACGCTCGCCGGCATCCTGACCCTGCCGCTCACCCTGAAGGATGGCACGCCGTTCCCGGCCCGGGATCTCGCGATCCTGCTGGCGATGGGGGTGATCATGACCTCGCTGCTACTGGCCACCACGGTCCTGCCGCCGCTGCTGCGGGGCCTGCGCCTGCCAGCCGATTCCAGCCACGACGCCGAGGAGGATTCGGCCCGCGCCGCCGCGCGCCACGACGCCGTGACGGCGATCGAGGCGCTCCAGCACCGGCTGGTCGAGGAGCAGGAGGACGCGTCCATCGCGGTCGAGGCCGGCGCCCGGGCCATGGACCGTTACGAAGGCCTGGAAGCGCCGACCGGTGCCCCCCGGGAGGGAGGCGGCCGCGCTCGGCAGCTCGCGGTGGCCGAGAAGCGCCTGCGGCTCGCCGGGATCGAGGCCGAGCGCGAGGCGCTCTATCGCCTGCGCCGGTCGCGGGCCATCGACGACGTCGTCCTGCGCCAGCTCGTCCGCGAGGTCGATCTGGTCGAGGCGCGACTGCTGGCCTGGAATCCCGCCGGCCGGGCCCTGTCGACGCCGCGCAGCTGAACCGCGGCGGGCGCGCACGGACTGGACGGTGCCGGCCGGTTTAGTCCCGGTCGGCGGGCGCGACACGTCCAGGGCGTGTCGTTGCACACAGCTTGGCCGTAGAGCCCGGATGAGCCTGGTTCGACCGAGCGTCATACCTCGATCAGCCCCTAGTCACGGGGCTCTGGATCGGGGGTTTCATGACCGGATTTGGCCTGAGATTACGTGGGATCGCGTCGGCTGCTCTGGCCCTCTACAGTGCGAGCGCCACGAATTCGGCCTACGCTGCTTCCGCGGCGCAGCCCGGACAGACCATCGGCCTGCCAGTGGGCGCGCAGCTCCCGGTCGGATTGTACTTCGTGAACCTGTCGAGCTTCGGTAGCCGCAGCGCGCGGCCGGGCGACACCGCGACGAACGTCAACCTGCCGACCTTCGCCTGGGCGACGCCGTGGGACATCGCGGGCGGGCGCCTCCAATTCTTCGTCACCCAGCCGGTCGTGGCCGCGACCCTCCAGGGCGCGCCCTACCAGAGCGGCATCGGCCAGCCGCTGCTCGCCGCCCAGCTCGCCTGGGATCTCGGCAACGATGTCGGCGTCAGCTACTTCTTCGGCGGCTACCTGCCGATCGAGACGCGGTTCCTGACCCAATCCGCGTCGCTGACCCACCGTTTCGCGATCAGCTACACCGGCCAGGATTGGAGCCTGACCGCGAACTTGCTCCACGGGATCTTTCTCGACACGCGCTCGCCCTTCGGCACGCTCTACCCGGACTACCTGAACCTGGATCTCACGGCGGCGAAGAAGTTCGGCAAGTGGCAGGTCGGCGCCGTCGCGTTCGGATCGAGCGACCTGCCGACCGGCGTGTCCAGCTACCTGTCCCAAGGCCAGATCGCGGTGGGCGGCTTGGTCGGGTACAATTTCGGGCCGGTGAACCTGCAGGCCTATCTCACCCGCGATGTGGTCCAGCGCAATTACCGCGGCCGCGAGACCCGCGGCTGGCTGCGGGTGATCGTGCCGCTCTACCAGCAGGACACGAACGAGGTCGAGCCGAACCGCACCCTGGTGACGCGCCGGCAGGCGGAGTAGCCGGGCCGGGGCTCAAACGGCAGCGGGTGAGGCCAGGGCTGCGCCACCGGCGGGGAGGGACGGTCCGAGTTCCTGCGTCAGGCGCGCGCGGAGGCTGGCCTGCTTCGCGCGCACCAACCCGGGAATCAGGAACAGATCGATGACGAGCCAGACGAGCCCGACGACAATGCAGTTGAGCACGATCTGAAGGATCGCTGTGCCGGTTCGGCCGAGATAGAACCGGTGGGCAGAGAAAAAGCCCAAGAAGAACCAGAGCACGTAGGCCAGGACGACGCTCGGTCCTTCGTTGGCGACGCGCTGCTCGATCAGGATCTTCTCTTGGGTCGTCGCTGTCATCTGTCGTGCTCCCCCATCAAGTCACGGCTAAGCTTGAGACAGGGGGGCGACCGAAAGCAAGACCGGGCCGGCGGACAGGATCCGCCGGCCCGGGAGACCTCAGCCGTGCACCAGCACGTTGCGGAACTGCCAGGGATCGCTGGTGTCGATGTCCTCCGGGAACAGGCCCGGACGGTCGGTGAGCGGGGTCCAGTCGGTGTAGACGCCCACGACCGGGCCGAGATACGGGGTCTGGACCTCCAGGCAGCGGCGGAAATCCATCTCGTCGGCCTCGACGATGCCGGCCTCCGGGTTCTCCAGGGCCCAGACCATGCCGGCGAGCACCGCCGAGGTCACCTGCAGGCCGGTAGCGTTCTGGTAGGGGGCGATCGCCCTCGTCTCCTCGATGGAGAGCTGCGAGCCGTACCAGTAGGCGTTCTTGGCGTGGCCGTAGACCAGCACGCCCAGCTCGTCGATGCCGTCGACGATCTCGGTCTCGTCGAGGATGTGGTGCTGCTCCTGCACCTTGGCGGCCTTGCCGAACATCTCGTGGAGCGAGAGCACGGCGTCGTCGGCCGGGTGGTAGGCGTAGTGGCAGGTCGGCCGGAAGACGGCCTGATCGCCCTCACGCACCGTGTAGTAGTCGGCGATCGAGATCGCCTCGTTGTGGGTCACCAGGAAGCCGAACTGCGAGCCGGCGGTGGGCACCCAGGTGCGCACGCGGGTGTCGGCACCCGGCTGCAGCAGGTAGATCGCGCAGCGCGAGCCCTTCTCCTGCTCGCGGGCATTGGCGGGCTTCCAGGTCTCGTGGGTACCCCAGCCGAGCTCGGCCGGCTGGTTGCCCTCGGAGACGAAGCCCTCCACCGACCAGGTGTTGACGAACACGCCCCGGGGCTTGGGGTTCTTGGCGCGCTGGGTGTCGCGCTCGGCGATGTGCACGCCCTTCACGCCCAGGGTCTTCATCAGGGCGGCCCAGTCCTCGCGGGACTTCGGCTCGGGCGTTGTGACGCCGGTATCCTTGGCGATGTTCAGGAGCGCCTGCTTGACGAACCACGAGACCATGCCGGGATTGGCGCCGCAGCAGGAGACCGCTGTGGGGCCGCCCGGCTTCTGGGCGCGGGCGTCCAGGATATCCTGGCGCAGGGCGTAGTTGGTGCGGTCGCCCTGGCCGCGGCTCTTGTCGAAGTAGAAGCCCGGCCAGGGCTCGGCCACGGTGTCGATGTAGAGGGCGCCGAGCTCGCGGCACAGCTCCAGGATCGCCCGCGACGAGGTATCGACCGAGAGGTTCACGCAGAAGCCCTGGCCGCCGCCCTCGGTGAGGAGGGGCGTGAGCACCGCGCGCAGGTTCTCCGGGGTCAGCGCGACCTTCTCGAAGCGCAGGCCGTGCTTCTCGGCGAGCGCCCGGTGGGTGTCGACCGGGTCGATCACGGTGAAGCGGGCGCGGTCGTACGCGAAGTGCCGTTCGATGAGCGGCAGGGTGCCGCGTCCGATCGAGCCGAAGCCGATCATCACGATGGGACCGCTGATACGGCCATGGATCGGGTGACGGGACGGCTGTTCGGTCATGAAAAAATCCTTGTCTGGCGGACGCCTGAGGTCCGCTCTGAGGCTCGCGAGCGGGTTATGGCGCGCGTGTGACAGTGGGGCGACAGGCGTGCTGCGCGGCCTGCGCCGGCGCGTACGTCGAATCCGGTCGTCGGAAAGCCGCTCAATGGCGGCTCACCCGCCGGCGGTCAACTGCGCTGCACCATAGACGGTTAAGGCGCCATTGAGGAACGGCACACGCCATCATGTTTGCAGTGCATGTGGCCTACGCGCAAAGGCGAGTGGCGAGCAGTCTCCGCATGGCTCATATTGCGGTGCAGCAAAGGTCCCGCAGAACAATCAACATCCCTGGGGCCGAGGAAACGTCCGAGATCCTGATCTTCGGAGTCGTCATGCTCGCTTTCATCGCCACCCGCATCCCCGGCCCGGTCGCCGAGACCGCCGACCGCGATCCCGGCATCCTCACCCTCGTGTTCACCCTGGCCCGCGCCATCCGCATCGGGGCCGAGGCCGCCTTCGCGCGCCGCTGCGCCCTCGCCGAGGCCGCCGGCGGACCGAACCCGTTCTGAGGCTTGCCGACGGAGTGGACCGGCGTCGGCCGGTGATTGCCTCACCCCGATTGGGACGTTAGGCGGCTTTGCCGTCAATGGCCCGGGGGATCGTGATTCCATGTCGACGTTTCGAGCAGTCGTTCGCCTCAGTCTGATCGCGACGCTGCTGCTTGCCGTTCCGTTCGCGTCGCCGCGTGCCCAGGATGCCGAGCCCGAGGCGCCGGCCGCCGGTGACGCGCCGGTCAAAGCCAAGCCCAAACCCAAGCCGAAGCCGCCCGCTCCGAAGCCGGCGGCCAAGCCGGCTGCCGCCGCCACGCCCGCTGCAGCGCACGCGACCTGGCCCACCGGCGCCAGCACGGTCAGCGAGAGCTACGGTGACTGGACCATGACCTGCACCCGCCCGAGCGAGAAGGTCACCTGCATCATCGCCCAGTCCCAGGGCGATTCGCAGACCGGCCGGCGCAAGTTCGGCGTGGAGCTGCAGGTTCCGAATGACGGCCGCTCGGAGGGCATCGTGCTGATGCCCTTCGGCCTATCCATCGAGGCCGGCGTGACCTTCAAGCTGGACGAGCAGACCCTCGGCAAGGGCGCACCCTACAGCCTGTGCGTCTCCGACGGCTGCCTCGTGCCGATCAGCTTCCCGGCGCTGGCGCTCGACGGCATGCGCAATGCCAAGCAGCTGTTCGTGACCGGCCAGAAGTCGAGCGGCACCGAGCCCGCCACCATCACGGTGCCGCTGGAAGGGTTTCCGCAGGCGCTCGACCGCGCCGTCGCCCTCAGCGGCTGAGACCGATCGGACCGGATCCGGCCAATCCCCGGGTTACGGTTAAGCCAGCGTTAGCCGCGGTGCCGCAAGGTGGATCCCATGTGTGGCGCCGGGCGCCGTGGCCCGAGGGGGTCGCGCGCCGGGATCGGATCGGCGAGGCGATGGGTTCGGAGGGCAGGCGATCCCGGATCGGCCGATACGGCGGCGCGCTGCTGCGTGTGTCGCTGCCCGCGCTTGCCCTTCTGGCGGCGATGGACCCGGCACTGGCCGCCCGTCTGATCGGCGCCAAGGGCAGCGAATCGGGCACCGGCCCCGGCGGCTACGGCCGGATCGTGCTCACCTTCGACAAGCCGGTCACCGTCAAGGCGAAGCTCGCCGGCGGCATCCTGCTGATCGGCTACGGCGAGCGCGTCGCGCCCGGTCCCGAGCATCTCGCCGAAGAGATGCCGGCCTTCGTCTCCACAGTCCGGCGTGATCCCGACGGCTCGGGCCTGCGGGTCGCGCTGCAGCGGCCGTTCCGGGCCAATGTCCAGTCGGCCGGCGAGCGCGTGTTCGTCGATCTGCTGCCGGAGGGCTGGTCCGGCCTGCCGCCGCCGCTGCCCCCCGAGGTGGTCGCCGAACTCGCCCGCCGGGCCCGGGTCGCCGAGGAGGCGTTGCGGGCGCGCACCCCGCCGCCGGTGCGCAAGCCCCTCAGCCTGGAACTCGCCCGGCTCCCGACCCTGACGCGCCTGTCCCTGCGCCTGCCCGACGACACGATGGCGACCGTGAGTGCCGAGGGGGCGACGACGCGCCTGCGCGTGGCCGGGGCCTGGACCATCGATTCGAACGACGCCCGCGGCCGCCCGCGGCCCGGCATCGCCAAGCTCGCCACCGAATCCGACGAGGGCTCGGCCAGCATCCTGGTCACCCCCGCCGAGGGTTTTTCCATCACCACGGAGCGCGAGGACGGAGCCTACACGATCGATGTCGTGAGCAAGGCGCCGCCGGAGGCCGCGAAGTCCAAGGCCGCCGACGTGCCCGGCCCGGCCGAGCCGAGCGTCGCAAAGCCGGCCGCACCCATCCCCGCACCGACCCGGAAGGCCGAGGCCCCGGCCGTCCCGGACGCTGCCCCCCAGGCCCTGCCGAAGCGCCAGGCGGGCGCCGGCTTGGTCTTCCCGTTCCAGACCCTGCCGCCCGCGGCCCTGTTCGAGCGCGGCGGCGTCGCCACGCTGGTGTTCGAGACCGCAGAGCCCGTGACCGTGCCGGCGAGCCGCCAGGGCCTCGCGCCGGTGGGAGCAGCGGAGCGGATCGGCGCGGTCACAATCCTGCGCTTCACCGTGCCGCCGGGCCGGCTGGTGGATCTGGCCGCCGTCACCACCGGGGCCAGTCCGGCCTGGGAGCTGTCGGCCGGCGACGCCCTGAGCCCGAGCGACAGCCTCGACCCAATCCGCAAGCCGGACCCGACCGGCCGGATCACCGTCGCGCTGGCGCTGCCCCGGCCCGGATCGGCGACCTGGCTCGACCGCGACGGCGAGCGCATCGCCGTGGTCACCTCGGCGGCGCAGCGCGCCATCGGCAATCCGAAGAGCCGCCGCTTCGTGGATTTCGAGATCCTGCCGAGCCGGCACGGCGTTGCGGTGCTGGCCGGCGCCGACGATCTCGCGGTGCGGCCCCAGCTCGACGGGGTGACGATCGGCCGGGAAGGCGGTCTCGCCGCCTCGACGGCCGCCCGTAAGGCCGATCCCGCCCTGGCCGAGGCCGGCACCCTCGCGGTCCCGCCCGATGCGTGGGATCGAGCCCGGGCCGGCAACGTGCGCGAGACCCTGCGGGCCCTGGCCGATGCCGCCGCGACCGTGCCGCCCGCCCAGCGCGGCCCGGCGCGGCTCGCACATGCCCGTGCCAACATCGCCAACGGCTTCGACCTCGAAGGGCTCGCGGCCCTGGAGGCGGCCGCCGCCGACGACCCGCTGCTGGCGACCCAGCGCGACGTCGCCGTCCTGCGCGGCCTGGCGCTGGTGCGCAGCGGCCGCAACGCCGAGGCCCTGAAGGCCCTGTCGGCGCCGCAGCTCGCCAGCGACCCGGAGGCCGCCCTGTGGCGGGCGATGGCCGCGGCCGGGCTCAGCGACTGGAAGGCGGCCGAGACCGGCTTCCTCAACACGCTGCCGCTGTCCGAGAGCTATCCCCCGGACCTCGCCCAGCAGATTCGCGCCCAGGCCGCGGAATCGGCCATCGAGAACGGCGATGCCGAGACGGCTGCCGCCCGGGCCGAGGACGCGCCCAACCTGCCCCCCTGGATCCGCGATCGCCTCGCCCTGGTCCGCGCCCGCGTCTCGGAGGCGACCGGCCAGACCGAGGCGGCGCTCGACGCCTATGCCCGCCTGGAGAAGGTCGGCCAGCGGCCGGTGGCGGCCGAAGCGCAACTGCGCGGCACGCTCTTGGCCCGCGCCTCCGGCAAGCTCGAACCGGATGCGGCGATCGACCGGCTGGAGCGGCTGGCGCTCACCTGGCACGGCGGCCCGACCGAGACCGGCATCTCGGCCGGCTTGGCGCGGCTCTATCTCGGCGCCGGCCGCTGGCGCGACGCCTTCACGGCCTTGCGCCGGGCCAGCGCCTTCGCGCCGAACGACACCGCCACCCAGGCTTTGGCCCGTGAGGTGCGCGCCGCCTTCGAGAACCTCTACCTCACCGACAAGGGCGACGCGCTCTCCGGGGTCGACGCGGTGGCGCTGTATTTCGATTTCCGCGAGCTTGCCCCGATCGGCCGGCGCGGCGACGAGGTGGTGCGCCGGCTGGCCGACCGCCTGGTCGGGCTCGACCTGCTCGATTCGGCCGCCGACCTGCTCCAGTACCAGATCGACAACCGCCTCACCGGCCCGGCCAAGTCCGCCGTGGCGGCCCGGCTCGCCACGATCCGGCTGATGGACGACAAGCCGATGCGGGCGCTGCAGGTGCTCGACGCCACCAACCTGCCCGAGCTGCCCGGCGAGCTGAAGCGCGCCCGCGCCCTGGTCCGCGCCCGCGCCCTCTCGGACCTCACTCGCACCGACCTCGCCCTGGAGACGATCGAGGACGAGAGCGGCTCCGATATCGAGCGCCTGCGCGCCGACATCTACTGGGGCGCCCGCCGCTGGCGCGAGGCCGGCGAATCGCACGAGGCGCTGCTTGGAGACGCCTGGCGCGCCGGCCGGCCGCTGGACGAGCAGGCCCGGGCCGACGCGGTCCGCGCCGCGATCGCGTACGACCTCGCCGGCGAGGCGATCGGCCTGGAGCGGCTGAAGGCGAAGTTCTCCGAGGCGATGGCCGAGAGCCCGGACGCGCGCACCTTTGCGCTGCTTACGGGTGCCAATCCGACGAAGACGCCGGAATTCCGCGCCATCGCGGCCCGCGCCACCAAGGCCGAGACTCTGTCGGCCTTCCTGGCCGAGTACCGCAAGCGCTATCCCGAGACCGCCTTGCCGGAGCGCGGCGCGGCGACCGGCGCGCGTCAGAGCAGCGTCGAGACCCCGGGCACGCCGCCGGGGTGAGGGATGTTCTCCACGCTGTCCCCCGGGGCGAAACCCGCGGCGGCGAGGCGACAAGCGTGTCCCGCTCGTAAGCACCCGTTCGAGCCGCCGGCGCGCGAAGTGGGGTTTTCGGTCATGCGGATCGTCGACGCCCGATCCCGGACTTCCATCGCCCCGCGCCGTCATTGCGAGCGGAGCGAAGCAACCTAGGGAACCGCCACGTTCGGAACGCGCGCGCAGCCCTGGGTTGCTTCGCTGCGCTCGCAATGACGGTGAGGGCGACTTGGAGGGCCCGATCCTCACTGCGTCAGCCGCGCGACCTGCAGCGCTTGATCGAACATGGCGTTGAGCGAACTCTTGATGTCAGCCGGGCTGTTGGCCGTGTAGAAATATCCCGGCGAGGCGCAGCTCTGCAGAGGCGTCGCGAGTGTCGGGCTGAACGCGTTCACCTTCTTGTTTTCCCCGGCGACGATCCCGCCGTAATCCGTGAAGGTGATGATGTTGTAGGGAATGTACAGGATCGAGATCGTCGCTCCGGCATTCTTCAGCGCCGTGCAGAGTGACGGATCGATCTGTGAAGGGGTCGATATGTCGAAGTCGGCGTTGGCGTAGCCCGAGAATTTTGAAGGGTTGCCCGGGTAGTAGTATTTGTTGTTCTTGAAGATGGAATAGTGCTGACCGTTCTGCATCCCGTCCGTGATCAGGAAGACGAATGGCTTGCGCGCGTTGATGCTGGAGCCGTCGCCGAACCCGCCGGTATTGGTGATGGCGGTCCTCATCTGCGGCAGGACGACCTCGAAATGCGTGCCGCCGGAGCCGATGCCGGTGCTCGGGTCGTTGTTCGTGTAGAGTTGGGTGGTTCCGGTATCGAGCAGGCCGGTCAGGGCGAGGGGCCAGGCCAGGGAGCACTGGGCGGCGGTGTTCAGGGTCGCGATCGAACTGTTGATGTCGGCGAGCGTGCCCATCTGGTTGATGAACGGGTACAGGCCGACGCGGTACTGATTCGTCACCGTCGGGTTGGCGGCCCGCTGGATCAGCGAGCAGACCGCGTTGTTGACGGCGTCCGAGCGCAGCTGGATCTTGCCTGCGGCCAAGCCCCAGCCGTCGTTGCCGGGATAATGGCAGGCGAACTGGCAGCCCTGCTGGTAATCCCATTTCATGTCGTTGTTCTGGCTCGCCAGCTTGCTCATGCCGGCGGTGGTCGCCGGCAGGCCCATCGAGCCCGACACGTCCAGGAGCAGGTAGAAGTCGAGATAGCTCGCGAGGTCGGCCGAGGCCGTGACCGTGTTGGAGAAATTCGTGGTCGGTGTCCGGAAGATCTGTCCGAAGTTGTTCTTCACCGCGGCGCTGTAGACGACCGTCGACACCAGGGTCTGGCTTCGTCGCACGATCGTCGGCGTCCGGAGCTGCACCTGCGCGAACGGCACGGTGCCGGCATTGACCCTGAAGGCGTTGGTCGCCTGGGCGATGCCGGCCGCGATGGCGTTGGCGGTCACGTTCGCCTGGCCCGGATTGGCGGCGATGTAGGCCTTGGCGGTCGCCACCGCGGCGATGGCGGCCGCATCCGCGGCGGCGTCGAGCTTGGCCTTGTCGGTGATCGCCACGCCGTAATCGACCCCATAGCCGAGCAGGCCGACCATCGGCAGCAGGCTCAGGCCGAACAGGATCGTCACGTTGCCGGCGCGCGCGCCCGAAAGGGGCGCCGCCCGGGCGACGAGGCGGCGCGCGCGGTTCAGAAACCCGGGCATTTCACGGCGATCCCATCGTTGCCCGCCGGGTCGAAATTGACCAGCGAGGCGTAGCGCGGCTGCACGTACATCGAGCGGGCGATCCGAACGGCGGGGACGAACCGCGCGCCGAAGGACGGCCGGAAGTTGAAGACCACATCCACCGCGACGATCGAACCCGGCCCGAAGACCGAGCGGGGCAGCGTCGTCCGGTTGGGCGGGGCGGTGTCGGCGGCGGGAAGCTGCGGGACCGCGCAGGGCCGGTAATTGCCGCCGGTGGTGCCCGAACTCGTCCAGGCGACGGCGGCCGTGTAGCAGGCGCTCAGGTCGCTGCCCGTACAGCTCGACGCCGTCTGGGTGAACGCGACCGCGGCGTAGGTGATGGCGATGTCCTGCCACCATTGCAGGCCCTGCCGCGGCCCGTCCTTCATCAAATACGGAAACAGCACGAGGGTGGAATCGTAGCTGAAATGCAGGTCGGCGGCGTTGACGGTCGCCACCGTCGAGCCCGAGGGCGGCATCGCCTGGGAGATCATCTGGCTGATCGACTGGGCGACCAGCCCGACCTTGCGGCTGGCGTTGACGTAGGTGACCAGCTGGATGCCGCCGAGCATCAGGATCAGCAGAACCGGCAGGAGCAGGGCGAACTCGATCGCCGAGACCGCCCGCGTGTCCCGGAAGAAGGACGCTGCCGAGGGCAAACCACCCGCCATCAGAACAGCTCGTTGCGGAACGCCGCCGTCGAGATCGTCAGGTAGGCCGGTGCGCCGTTGAAGGTCGCACCGCCGCCGAGCATCGACGCGAACGCCGAAGGCAGGAAGGTGATCGGATAGATCACCAAAAGGTACTGGTACTGCCCGCGCGTGCCGAGGCTGTACTGGCCGGAACCCGGGGTCAGCGCCGGGATCGCCAGGCCGCTGAGGTCGGATTTCACGTAGGTGTAGTAGCCGCTGGAGGAAGAACCGGTCGGCACCACGTACAGGTTCACGACGAGGTTGCTGCATTTCAGCGTCGCCGGCAGGTTGCGGCACAGCGAGGTCTTGAAGCTCGCCTGGTCGAGGGCGCTCGCCTGGGCCGCCCCGGTGAGGATCTGCCGGGCGGCTCGCGTCGTGGCGTAGTCCAGAGACTGGTTGATGAACAGGATCGTGGCCACGGTCATGACGAACAGCAGGGCCAGGATGAACAGCATCGCGACCAGGGCGAACTCGACCGCAGCCGCCCCTTTCCGATCGCGAACGTAGTGATGCATGAAAAACATGCGCTCAGTTAGCAAGGGATTGCTAAACCCAAGTTAAGACAGACTTGGGGACTCTATGGACTTACCTTGGTGAATCTTGGGCCGCATCCGGCCTGATCGCATTGGGCCGGCCTCTCAAAGTCATTGCCATGACGCGCCAACTGGCGCCGAACCGGTATCCACTTCGGCAACGCGCGTTCTATCCGCCGTAGCTCTGGACCAGTGACCCGGCGACCAGGGTCCAGCCGTCGACCAGCACGAAGAAGATCAGCTTGAACGGCAGGGCGACGGTGGCGGGCGGCACCATCATCATGCCCACCGCCATCAGCACCGAGGCGACCACGAGGTCGATGATCAGGAACGGGATGAACAGCAGGAACCCGATCTCGAAGGCGCGGCGCAGCTCCGAGATCATGAAGGCCGGGGTCACGATCTCGAGGCCGACATCCTCCGGCCCCTTCGGCACCGGCACCTTGGCGAGGTCGAGGAACAGCTTCAGGTCCTTCTCGCGCACGTTCTTCAGCATGAACGTCTTGAACGGCGCGGACGCCCGCTCGAAGGCCTGGACCTGCGTGATCCGCCCAGCGACCAGGGGCTCGATTCCGGCGCTGTAGGCGGCGCGCCCGGTGGGGGCCATCACGAAGGCGGTGAGGAACAGCGCGAGACTGACGATCACTGCGGTCGGCGGCGCCGTCTGGGTGCCCAGCGCCGAGCGCAGGATCGACAGCACCACGACGATCCGGGTGAAGGCAGTGGCCATCACCAGCACGGAGGGCGCCACCGCCAGGACGGTGATCAGCGCGACGAGCTGGAGCGCCCGCTCGGTGGTGCCGCCCGCGCCGAGATCGACGCTGAGGCTCTGGGCCAGGGCCGGTCCGGCCGCCAACAGGGCGCCGGCCAGCCCGGCGAGGCTCAGGATGCGGCGTTTTCGGACAAGGGACCGTTTCGCGTCGCCGGCCGGCGCGTCATCCATCGGGGTCACGGGCATCGGGGTCACGGACGGTCGCAGGTGGGGGTGGCCGGGCGCACGCCCGTGCGCCGCGCCTCGAGGTTCTGCCAGACCAACAGCGCCGGCAGGCCGAGCACGACATCCGGGATCCGGCGGGCGAGGGAGAGGGCGATCGCCGTGCCGGCATCGATCCCGAACAGGCCGCAGACCAGCACGAGGCCGCCCTCCTGCACACCGAGCCCGCTCGGCACCAGGAAGGCCGCAGCCTTGATCGCCTGGCTCAGCGCCTCGATCACCAGGACCTCCGACAGGCTGAGATTCTCGACGCCGATGCAGGTGAGGACGACCGCGACCTCGGCGGCGCCGAGCAGCCAGGCCAGGGCGTGCAGGGCGAAGGACTGGACGAGGCGGCCGCGCCGTTCCGCCGCCCAGACCGTGTCGAGGGCCCCCTGGATCCGCGGCGCCGGCTCGGAACGCGCCTCCGTCTCGCGCACGAAGCGCCGGCCCAGAGCCGCGATGCGATCCTCCAGCACGCGCACGATCCCGGTGCGCTGGAGCGCGAAGAACGCCGCCACCGCGAGGCCCGCCACCGCGAGCGTCCGCAAGGTCCAGTGCGCCAGCTCGGCGGCCGCCGGACCCTCGACCCGGCTCAACAGGCCGGCGCCGAGGCCGGCGAACAGCGCCAGCGTCCCGACCTGGAACAGCATGTCGGCGAGCACCGAGGCCGCCGCCAGGGTGCCGGTCACGCCCCAGAAGGTCAGGAGCCGCGCTCCGAGCACGTCGCCGCCCACCGAGGCCACGGGCAGCAGCACGTTGATGCCCTCGCGCACGAAGCGCAGGATCAGGCAGGCCGAGGCCGGGGCGGGCGACAGCCCGTCCATGATGCGCGCCCAGGCGAGGCCGCAGACCAGCACCACGAGGGCGCGGACCAGCGTGACGCCGGCAAAGCCCACGAAGCCGATCCGCCCGAACGCCGCGGCCACCGCGGAGAGATCGTTGGTCGCCACCAGCCAGACCGCGAGGCCGAGGCCGATCAGCGTGCCGATCAGGGGCAGCCGGCGCAGGACGGCCAGGCCGAAGCGGCGCATCGGGGAGGCGCGGTCGCCGCTCACGGCCGGCCCGCAGGGGATGTGCGCCGAATGGCGGGCAAGGGCGAGCGCTCCAGGTTGCGCCAGTCAAGCATCCGGCGGCGATTCGGCAGGTGCCACCGCCGCTAGGGGGGTATTGGGGCCGAATTCGGGGGCGCACCGCCGCGGTAGCACGGGGCGCAGCACCGCGGCGAGGGCGTCCTGGGGGGCGGCCTCGGGATCGAGCAGGACGACGCGGCCCTCCGCCAGGCTCGCACCCGTGGCCACGGCCACCGCGCGTTTCGGGCAAGGCCCGAGGCAGCCCGACTCGACGATGCAGAGCTTGGTCCGCCCGGTGAGCAGCCCGTCCTTGGCCGCCTGCTTGGCCGCGCCCTTCAGCATCGCCCGCACCGCCCGCGGGCGCAGGCCCTGGCGCTTGGCGCATTTTGAGCACACCACCACGACCTCCGCGAGCTTGGTTTTCGCTGACCGGGTCTTGGCCGACTTGGTGAGGGCCGGTCGGCCGGCGGTGCGGTCTCCGGGGCCGGGGGAGACGCGAGGGCGTGTCATCATCGGGAGACTCTACGGCGCGATACCGGGGCCGGCTACGCTGCCCGTCGCCGCGGTGCGGCAGGGGCGGGGGGCGGTGCCTTAAAAAGGGCCTAAAAGAACGGGATTCCGACCCTGCGCACGGGCCGTCCTCCGGCCGGTTTCGCGGTGGCGGATCCGGCGCAGACCCAGGAACAGTGAGCGGATGAGCTTCGACGACGTCAAGGACGACACGCGCGAAGGCGAACTCGTGACGTTCGCCCCATCGACGATGACCGAGCTGCGCCACGGCGCGGAGACGATCCGTCCGGTGCCTGAGAAGCGCGGCGCCCGGGCGCTGGTGGCCGCGGCGCGCGAGCGTCTCGACTGGACCCGCCTGCCCGGCCTCGGCCGGCGCCGGGAGGACACGTCGAGCTACGGGGCGCGGATCATCCGCCGCGTCGGGATGTTCGTGCTGCTGCCGACCCTGGTGGTCGGCCTGTACCTGTTCGCCTTCGCGTCCAACCAGTACATCGCCGAAGCGCAGTTCACGGTGCGCGGCAACGTCGAGCCGATGGAGAACATCTCGCTCGGCCAGTACACGAACCTGATTCAGAAGCACAACAGCCAGGACAGCTTCATCGTCCGCGACTTCATCGCCAGCCAGACCCTGGTGGAGGCGCTGGAGAAGAGCATCGGCATCTCGAAGATGTTCTCCCGTCCCGAGGCCGATTTCTGGGCCCGGTTCGATCCGAGCGACCCGATCGAGGACCTGACGAAATATTGGCGCAAGCACGTCGATGCGCATATCGATTCGATCTCGGGCGTGATCCGCCTGTCGGTGCGCGCCTTCACCCCGCAGGACGCCCTGACCATTGCCCGCGAGGTGGTGAGCCGGTCCGAGGCGCTGATCAACGACATCTCGAAGCGCGCCCAGGCCGACATGGTCAAGCAGGCCCAGGCGGATGCGACGGTGGCGCAGGAGCGCCTGCGCAAGGCGCATCTCGGGCTGCAGAGCTTTCGCAACCAGTGGGGCGTGATCGACCCGATCAAGACCGCCGAGGGGACGCTCACCACCCTGACGATCCTGCGCAAGGAGAAGCTGAAGCTCGAGACCGACCTGCAGGTCCTGCGCGGCTCGAACCTCGATGAGCGCTCGCGCTCGATCCAGACGCTGGTCTCGAACATCGCGGCCATCGAGCAGCAGATGAAGACGCTGCAGGACGAGCTGACCAATGCCGGCGCGGCCGCGGGCGGCGGCACCAACCTGACCGAGGCGCTGCTCCAGTACGAGGGCCTGCTGGTCGAGCGGACCATCGCGGAAAAACTCGAGGAATCGGCGCACATGCTGCTCGACCGGGCTCGGGTCTCGGCCAGCAAGCAGCACATCTTCCTGGCGACCTTCGTGCCGCCGGTCCTCCCGACCGACAGCCTCTACCCCGAGCGGGGCCACACCCTGATCGTGGCGTTCTTCTGCTTCTTCGTGCTCTGGAGCTCGTCCTCGCTCCTGATCGCCGGCATCCGCGACCAGCGGATGTAAGCCGGCGCCGCGGGGTCTGGATCCCGCGCCGCGCGGTCTGTAGAGGGAGACGGCCCGGTGTCCCGGGCCTCCCCGGTCAATGCGTGAAGTCTAACGGTCCATGTCGGATTTCTCCGATCTCGTCGCGAAGGCGATCCGGCCCTCGATGAGCCGGGCGGAGCGCGAGGCGGTCTACACGGTCGTGCGGCAGGCCGTGCTCCGCCTCCAAGAGCGCGAGGCGCTGCCCCCCGACGACCCGCGCGTCGCGCTCCAGCGCCATCTCGTCGAGGAGACGATCCGCGACGTGGAGGGCGATGTCGCCCGCTACGAATCCCTGCGCAAGCTCGACGCGGCCTTCGCGGCCCAGAACGAGGCCAACAAGGCGTCCCGCAACGGGCGGTGACGCGGGCCGCGGCTCAGGGCGCCGCGGGCGGCCTGATATCGAACAGCTCGTGGAAGGCCCGCCAGCCGGCGGACGTGACATTGAGCGCGCGCGAGCCGGACTGCCGGCGGACCCAGCCCCGTTGCAGGCTGTGCGTGCACAGCGCCGTGCCGAGTCGACCGGCGAGATGCGGGCGGCGCTCGCTCCAATCCAGGCATGGGCGGCACAAGAACTTCGCCCGGCCGCCGGCTGCCGCATCGAGACCAAGGGCAGCCAGCCGATTCAGGCCCTCCGGTGTGACCAGCGCCCCGTCCTCGGCGAGCTCGACCCAGTTCCGGGCCACCAGCGCATCGGCGAGCTGGACGCCGAGCCAGCCGGCCATGTGATCGTAGCAGGTCCGCGCCAGGCGCAGGTGCGGATCCCGCGGTCCGGTGCGGGGCCGACGCACCGCCGCATTGGAGGCAAGTAGCATGAGGCTTTCCAGCAGCCGGGCGACCTCCGGGCTGGCGAGGCGGTGGTAGCGGTGCCAGCCCTGCTTCGACACGGTCACGAGGGACGCCGCCGCGAGCTGCGCGAGATGGCCGCTCGCCGTCTGCGGCGTGATCCCGGCGGCCTGCGCCAGCTCGGAGGCCGTCAGGGCGCGACCATCCATCAGGGCTTGCAGCATGGCCACGCGCGCCGGATCGCCCACCAGGGCGCCGACCTGCGCGACCGAGACCGTCGTCACCATCGCTCCACCTCGTACCCCGATTCATAGCGGCTTTCGGGCGGCGATGGTTCGGTGCCCACCGAAGCAGCCGGCCGGTTGCCTCGGCCATAGGTCCGGCCAGGGACGGCGACCCCGACGACCTCCGAAGCCGAGCGCGGGATCGCCGGATCGGGCGACGCTTCCGGTCGTCCAGTCTCTCCGACCGCGTGGAGTTTCGAGCATGGGCAGCCTATCGGATTTCTATGGCTGGCGCGTCGTGGCCGCCGCCTTCATCGTCGCGGTGTTCGGCTGGGGCGTCGGCTTCTACGGGCCGCCGGTCTATCTGGAGGTGGTCCGGCAGGCCCATGGCTGGCCGATCACCCTGGTGTCCGGGGCCGTGACCCTGCATTTCCTGGCGGGCGTCGGCATCGTCGCCAACCTGCCCGCTTTGCATCGACGCTTCGGCTTGCCCGCCGTGACCTTCGCCGGGGCCGTGGTGCTGGCGCTGGGCGTCCTGGGCTGGGCCTGTGCCCAGACCCCCGGGCAGCTCTATGCCGCCGCGCTGCTGACCGGCGCGGGCTGGCCGGCGCTCGGTGCCGCGGCCGTGAACGCCATGATCGCCCCGTGGTTCGTCGCGCGGCGCCCGGCCGCTTTGAGCATGGCCTATAACGGCGCGAGCATCGGCGGGGTCCTGTTCTCCCCGCTCTGGGTCGCGCTGATCGGCCGGGTCGGCTTTCCGGCGGCGGCTCTGATCGTCGGTGCCGTCATGGTCGGCACGCTCGGGCTGCTCGCGCTGATCGTGCTCCCACGGACCCCCGGCGGAATGGGCCAAATTCCCGATGGCAATGCCGGTGCAGCCGCAAATCCGAAGATGGAGAGCGCCCCCATGCGCCCCGTGGCGCGTCTGGCGCACGACCGGGCGTTCCTGACGCTGAGCCTCGGCATGGCCCTGGCACTGTTCGCCCAGATCGGCCTGATCGCCCAGTTCGTCTCCGTGCTCGCGCCGGCCCTTGGGACGCAGGGGGCGGGCCTCGCGGCCGGGCTCTCGACCGCCGCGGCCATCGCCGGGCGGATGCTCGTCGGCTGGTGCATGCCGGCCGGCGCGGATCGCCGCGCCGTCGCCGCGCTCAACCTGCTGGTCCAGGCGTTGGGCTGCGGCGTGCTGATCCTGTCCGGCAGCACCGACGTTGCCCTGCTGCTCCTCGGAATCGTCCTGGTCGGGTCCAGCATCGGAAACGCGACCTCGCTGCCGCCGCTCATCGCGCAGGTCGAGTTCGCCCAGGCCGACGCGCCGCGGGTGGTCGCGCTGATCGTGGCGCTCTCGCAGGCCGCCTACGCCTTCGCGCCGGCCCTGTTCGGCCTGCTGCGGCAGCTCGGATCGGACAATGCGATCTTTTGGGCCGCCGCCGCCATCCAGCTCGCGGCAAGCGGCGCCTATCTCGCGGGTTGCCGCGCGTGCAAGCTGCGCCCGGGCGCGATCGGGCCGCTTCCACGCGCGTGATACGGCCGTCAGTCCAAGAAACAGCTCAGCCGTAAGCCGCGCTCGCCCGGACGGCGCCGGGCTCGGCCACGTCGAGGCCGGCCGAGACGTACTCGTTGAGCTTGTTGCGCAGGGTGCGGATCGAGATGCCGAGGATCTTGGCTGCGTGGGTGCGGTTGCCGAGGCAATGGTCGAGGGTGTCGAGGATCAGGTCGCACTCGACCTGCGCCACGGTCCGGCCGACCAGGCCGCGGGTGGCGGCCTCGGCGGCCTGCACGGCGCGGCCGGCGGGCCCTTCCGTGGCGATCGACTCGCCGTCCGGGGACAGGATCGCGTCGGGGCCGATCTCGGGCCCGGAGGCCAGAAGGACCGCCCGGTGCAGGGTGTTCTCGAGCTCGCGGACGTTGCCGCGCCAGGGGTTCTTCAGCATCAGCGCCCGCGCCTCGGCGCTGAGCGGCCGGGCCGGCACGCCGTTCACCTCGGCGTATTTCCGGGCGAAATGGGCGGCGAGTTCCAGGATGTCGGCCGGCCGGTCGCGCAGGGCCGGCAGCTTCAGCGAGACGACGTTGAGCCGGTAGAACAGGTCCTCCCGGAACGTGCCCTTGCGGACTTCCTCCATCAGGTTGCGGTTCGAGGTCGCCAGCACGCGGATATCGACCCGCACCGGGGCGGTGCCGCCGACCCGGTCGATCACCCGCTCCTGCAGGGCGCGCAGCAGCTTCGACTGCAGGCGGACATCCATCTCGGAGATCTCGTCGAGCAGCAGGGTGCCGCCATTGGCCTCCTCGAACCGGCCGATGCGCCGGGCGACCGCGCCGGTGAACGCACCTTTCTCGTGGCCGAACAGCTCGGATTCGAGCAGGGCCTCGGGGATCGCCGCGCAATTGACCGAGACGAACGGCTTGCCGGCCCGGTGGGATTTCAGGTGGACGTGGCGGGCCAGCACCTCCTTGCCGGTGCCGCTCTCGCCGGTGATCAGTACCGAGGCCTCGGAGGGGGCGACCTGCTCGGCGAGCTTGACCACCCGCTCCATCGACGGGTCGCGCCAGACGAAGGCGGCGCGGTCGGAGGCGACCGCCTCCAGCACCGCGGCGATCAGCTCGGGATCGGGCGGGAGCGGGATGTACTCCTTGGCCCCGGCCCGGATCGCCGCGACCGCGGTCTGCGCGTCGGCCGAAACCCCGCAGGCCACGACCGGCGTGCGGATGCGCTCGGCTTCCAGCGCGTCGACGAGATCGCGCACCTCCAGCGACACGTCGATCATGATCAGGTCGGCGCCCTTGGCACGCAGGACGTTGAGGCCCTGCGGGATCGCGTCCGCCTGCGTCACCGAGGCGCCGCGCCGCATCGCGATCTTGGAGGCGGTGATCAGCTCGCCGTTGAGCCGCCCGATCATCAGGAGCCGCATGGTTCGTCCCTCTCAAATGTCGTGGCGTGAGGTGCAAGCCGCCTCGCAAGGCGGCGGTCTCCCGCGCAAAGTCCCAAAAAAATCATTCGCCCTTGACGATCTCGGTCATCGTCACGCCGAGCCGGTCCTCGACGAGGACGACCTCGCCGCGGGCGACGAGTCGGTTGTTGACGAACACGTCGATCGCCTCGCCGACCTTCCGGTCGAGTTCGAGCACGGCGCCGGGGGCGAGCCGGAGCAGGTCGCCGATCGGCATCCGCGAGGAGCCGAGCACCGCCGAGACCATCACGGGCACGTCGAACAGCTGCTCCAGGTCGGCGGCCGTCTTCGGGGTGGTGGGCGTGTCGCGGATCGAGCCCGCGGCGTAGTCGGGATCGGTGTCACCGAGCTGGGGCAGGCTGAAATCGTCGGACATCCGGGATCCTTAGGCGGTCGGGGGCAGGCCGAGGGCGTCGGCGACGGCGGCCTCGATGCGGGCGCGCTCGCGGACGATGCCGCCGTCGGCCCATTCGATGCGGGCGTCGCCCGCCTGCATGTCGGGATCGCCCAGCACCACGAGGCGGCCCTCGTAGCCGCGCTCGCGGGCGAGTTTCTTCACCAGGGCCTCGGCGTCCTCGACGAGGCCGTCATGCACGCGGACCACGAGATGGGGCACGCCGCGCAGGTGCTGGAGCGCCGTGCGGGCGGCCTCGCCGATGCTGGCCAGCGGGGCGGCGTCGAGGGCGTCGCCGGCGACCTTCCGGGCGATCAGCACGGCGACCTCGACCGCCTGCGCCTCGCGCTCGGCATCGTGGGCGTCGGCCCGGGCGAGGAGGGCGGCGGCGGCCTGGGCCAGGTGGCTCAGCGCGCCGGCGAGCCGGCCCTGGATCTCGGCCTCGGCCTGGATCAGGCCCTCCTGCACGCCGCGGGCATGCGCCTCCACCTCCGCGCGGGCCGCCGCCTCGGCGGCGCGCTGGGCCGCCGCGCTCGGGCGCGGGCTGCGGAAGTCGGTCTCGAACAAGAACGGCTTCGCGATCTGGGGCGACGAGGCGTTCAATAGACCAGCTCCTCCTCGGCGCTGTTCTTGGCGATCATGATCTCGCCCTTCTCGGCGAGGTCCTTGGCGACCTCGGTCATCTTCGTTTGCGCCTCATCGACCTCCTTGAGGCGGACCGGGCCCAGCGAGGCCATCTCGTCCGTCAGGTTCTTGGCGGCCCGGGTCGACATCTGCTTCATGAAGAAGGCCCGGGTCGGCTCGTTGGCGCCCTTGAGCGCCCGGCACAGGGTCGCGCCGTCGATCCTCTGCATCAGGGTCTGGACGCTGCCCGGATCGAGCTTCAGCAGATCCTCGAAGGTGAACATCAGCTCGCGGATGCGCTTGGCCGAGCCGCGATTGGCCTGGTCGAGGGCGGCCAGGAACCGGCCCTCGGTCTGGCGGTCGAAGGCGTTGAACACGTCCGCCATCATCTCGTGGGCGTCGCGGCGCTGGGTCTGGGCGATGGTCGAGACGAACTCGACCCGCAGGGTCTCCTCGATGTGGCGCAGGGCCTCCTTCTGCACCGTCTCCATGCGGAGCATCCGGTTCAGGACGTCGATGGCGAATTCCTCGGGCAGGATGGTGAGCACCTTGGCGGCGTAGTCGGCCCGCACCCGCGACAGCACCACCGCCACGGTCTGCGGGTACTCGTTGCGCAGGAACGAGGCCAGGATCTCCGGATCGACCTGGGCGATCGAGGCCCAGACGCGCTTGCCCGAGGCGCCCTTGATCTCGGCCATGATCAGCGAGACCTGATCGCTGGGGAAGATCTTCAGGAGCAGCGCCTCGGTGCGCTCGAAGTTCGACGAGATGCCGCCGCTGTTGCTGAGCTTCGTCACGAACTCGATGATCAGCCGCTCGACGGTGGCGACTTCCAGCGTGCCGAGCTGGACCATCGCGTGGCTGACCTTCTTGACCTCGTCCTCCTCCAGCATCTGCCAGATCGGCGCGCCCTCGGCCTCGCCAAGCATGAGAAGCAGCGCGGCCGCGCGCTGCGCACCGGGCATCGCCGCGAAGGCGTCGCCGCCCTCGGCCGTCAGGGAATTCGCCAGTCCTGCCGCCATCGTTCGTCCCCGATCCTCGACGCGCTACTCTTCCTGGATCCAACCGCGCAGCACCTCGACCGTCTCGGCCGGGCTGGCCCGGACCATGTCGACGACGCGCTGCACGGTGTCGGCCTGGATCTGGCCGTTGATCTTGGCGAACTCCATCAGCCGGGCGGTCGGGCTGTCGCGCTCGATCATCGTGACCGTCGCACCCGCGGCTGCGGCGGCGGCGGCCTCGGCGAGGGTCGCGGGGGCGGCCAGGACCGGCGGGGCCGGGACCGGCGCCAGCACCTGCCGCAACAGCGGCCGCACCACCGTGAGCAGGACGATCAGGGTCAGGAGCGCCAGCACCGAGAGCTCGGCCATGCGCAGCACGTCCTCCTTGGTCGGCGCGAGCAGCGACTCGATCAGGGTCGGCTCGGTGAATTGCGGCACGCTCGGCGCCTCGGCGAAGCGCAGGTTCACCACCTCGATCTGGTCGCCGCGGGCCTTGTCGAAGCCGACCGCGCTCCGGACCAGGGCGGTGATCCGCTCGATCTCGGCGGGCGGGCGCGGCGTGTAGGTCTGCTTGCCGTCGGGGGCGATGGCGTAGATCCCGTCGACCACCACGGCGACCGACAGGCGCTTGACCCGGCCGCCCTCGGCGATCTCGGTCTTGGTGACCTTCGAGATCTCGTAGTTGGTGGTCTCCTCGTTCTTGTTGGTCGCGTCCTTCGGGGCCGGGGGCTTGTCGCCGCCATTGGCGCCCGGCAGCTCGTTGCCGACCGTGACCTGGCCGTCGGCATTGCCGGTGACGGCCGATTCGGTCCGGGTCTGGGCCGAGCGCACGACCCGGCTCTCCGGGTCGAAGGTCTCGGAGCGGCTCTCGATCCGGTTGAGGTCCAGCTCGGCATTCACCTGGACCCGGGCACGGCCCGGGCCGACGATGCCGGCCATCACGTCCTCGATCTGGCCGCGTAGGCGCCGCTCCAGACCGATCTGCCGATCCTCGAAGGCGCTCGCGGCGTTGGGATCGGCGTCCTTGGCGCCGTCGGCCAGCAGGCGGCCGCGCTCGTCGACGATCGAGACCCGCTCGGGCTTCAGGCCCTCCACGGCGGAGGCGGCGAGGTGCCGGATCGCCCGCACCTGCCCGGCATCGAGCTCGCCCATCAGCTTCAGCACGATGGCGGCGCTCGGGGTCTCCCGGTCGCGCTCGAACAGGCGCCGCTCGGGCAGGACCAGGTGGACCCGGGCCGCCTGGACCCGGCCGATCGCCCGGATCGAACGCGACAGCTCGCCCTCCAGGGCGCGCAGGTGGTTCACGTTCTGCACGAAGTTGGTGGACGAGAACGCGTCGCCCTTGTCGAAGATCTCGTAGCCGACGCCGGCCTGGACCGGCAGGCCCTTGCCGGCGAGGTCCATCCGCAGCCGGGCGAGGTCGGCCCGGGGCGCCATGATGGTCTGGCCGGTATCGCCCTTCGATTCGTAGCGGATGCCGCGGCTGTCGAGCTCGCGGATCACGGCGGCCGAATCCTGCATCGTCAGGTCGGAGAACAGCACGCCCATATCGGGGCGCGAGACCCGCAGGATGATGAAGGCGAAGAAGCCGATGAGGGTCAGCGTCACCGCCGCCATGGCGGCGATCCGGGCGGGTCCGAGCTTCGTGACGAGATCGAGGACCAGCTTCACGGGATGGTTCGCTGCACTCTAACGCTGGCGGCGCCCGACGGGCCGCCCGGCAGAAATTGCCCAGCCCAAGGTTAGCGGGGCGTTAATGCCGGGCGCCGTACGGGCGTTAAAGACGGCCCTGGAACGGAACGAAGCCGCATCCGGGGTGCGGAAGCGGCTTCGGACGGCTTTTTTGGGGGATCGGGCCGCACGGGGCGCGATCCCGACTCCCATCGGCTCAGTGCCGGTAGTGCTGGATCCGGGTCGTCCGCAGCCCGGCGAGGCCGTGCTGGTCGATCGAGAACTGCCAGCTCAGGAATTCCTCGGTGGTCAAGGTGTAGCGCTTGCACGCCTCCTCGAGACTGAGGAGGCCACCGCGCACGGCGGCCACGACCTCTGCCTTGCGCCGGATCACCCAGCGGCGGGTGCTCGGCGGCGGAAGATCCGCGATGGTCAGAGGAGAGCCGTCGGGCCCGATCACGTATTTGACTCTCGGGCGGCTGGGTTCGGTCATGATACGCTCTACACTCGACTGACCTGTCGAGCGTTGAAGGTACTTGCCTCCGCTTAAGAGATGTTGAAGCGGATCACTCGGATATGATTCGTCAGGTGCCACTTGTGGACAACCCTATGCTTTGCACGCTGCTGAGCGGAACTTTCTGAGAGCCGATCATCAGGACCGGCGCCGCGCCGCTGAGGTCGACCGAGTCCACCGTCCCGTTGAGGCTGGTGTCGACCGCCACGTTCGCCCCGGTCGTATCGGAGGCCGAGACCTTGATCGAATAGGCCCCGTCGGGCGCGGTCAGCCCTGCCGAAGTCTTGCCGTTCCAGCTGTAGGTTTGGCTGCCGGCGGTGAGCGACGTGGTCTGTGTCGCCACGACGTTGTTCTTAGAATCGAGGATCGTCACCACTGCCTTGGGGGCAGCCCGGGCGGGTGTCAGCGTCCAGGATGCCGAGCCCTTGGACAGCTGGGACGCGCTGCCATCGGCCGTGATGCTCTTGCCGATATAGCTCGTGGCCGAGGCGGAACTCGCCGATTTCGACGCGGTCAGGATGCTGTCAAGGCGATCATTGGACTTGAGCTGCTGCTCGACGCCCGCGAACTGGACCAGCTGCTGAGTGAACTGGTTGGTATCCATCGGGTCGAGGGGGTTCTGGTTCTTGAGCTGCGTGGTGAGCAGCGTCAGGAACTGCGTGAAGTTGCTGGCGATCTCGCTGGCATTGCCGCTCGCGGTGGCGCTCGACGCTGTGGATGACGTGTTGGTAACGCTGGATATGCCGGAGGTCATGCGGCTCGCTCCCGTGGCGCGTCGGGGCGGACAGCCGGGACGCGGGATGTTTCGATGTGGTCGCGCATCGCGCTAGATCCGGATGTCGAGGCCGCCGTAGCCGCGCAGCCAGCGCGTCGGGGCGGTCTCCTGGGGCGCCTCGGCGCGATCCTGCGCCCAGGCCGTCTGGCCGCTCCGGGGCGCCTCGCCCTGGCCGCCGCCCGCGCCGCCCTGGGCGTTGCCGTCGCTGCGCAGCGACAGGTTGAGCCCGCCCGCGGACGGATCGAGCCCGGCCTGAGACAGGGCCTGCTGCAGCTGGTTGGCGTCGCGCTGGAGCATGGCCAGCGTCTCGGGCCGCTCGACCACCAGGTGGGTCGTCACCGTGCCGCGGGCCTTGTCGATCTCGAGCTTGACGTCGATCCGCCCGAGTTCGGCGGGGTCGAGCCGGATCTGGAATTCGCTCGACCCGGCAAGGGAGCGCAACCCAATGGTCATCGGCACCTGGCCGATCGGCACCGCCGGATCCACCGGGGCCTGCGCCTGGGTCGGGGTCGGCGCGGCGGCCTGCGTCGCGGCGGTATGCGTCCCGGCTGCCTGCGGGGCGAGAACGGATGCGTCCGGATTGCCCTGGGGCAGGGCTGGGACCGGCGCCTGCAGACCCGCGGCCGCGCCCTGTCCGCTCCCCTGGCCGGCATCCGCCAGGGCGGCCAAAAAGTCCGAGCCGGCGGACGCGCTTGAAGCCGCCTCTGTCCCCGCGGGATCAACCGCGCCGGCCTTCACGGCCTCCACCGGGCTCGCGCCCTGGCCCGAAGCCCGCAGAGTTGTGGGCGCCACGCCCATCTTGGTCCCGGCGCCGGCCGAAGCCGCGGCGGCATCGGCGATGTCGGCATGCGCCGTCGCTGAACCCGCCGCGCCCGAACCCGCGGCACCGGCGCCGACCGCTCCGGTCGCCCCCACTTCTCCGCTCTCTCCACCGGCCGCGGCGGCGCCGGCCAGGACGGGGGCACCCTTGACCAGCTCGGCCAGCAGGGACTGCAGCGTTCCCGGCACCGCTGGGCTCGCCGGCTGAGGTGCTGTCTGCGGCGGCGCCTCGCTCGGCACGGCTTCGATCTGGGCGGTCTCGGTGGCGGCTGGATCCCCCGCTTTCGTGTCGGTCTTGGCGGCATCGGCGGCCGTCGCATCGGTCGCGGCTTCCGGTGCGGGGGGGCTGGCCGTATCGGAGGCCGGCTGCGCCTTCGGATCCGTGTCTCGGGCAGCCCCGGCGGGGGTGGATGTCGAGGCTTTCGCCGGCGCCTGCACCCCGGCGCGGGACATCGATGTGTCAGACCGCTTGTCTGGAGGCGTCGCAGTCTGAGCCTGCGCGCGGGGCTCCGGCGGCTTGGCGGGATTGGTGGGCCGGGCGTCCGGCCGGGCGGCGGCGCGGGCCTTCGCGGTATCGGCCGCATCCCGCGCACGCTCCGCGGCCGTGCGGGCCGCGTCGGCCTGGCTGCGCTGGGTGTCCGTGCGAGCCTGTGTCGCCGCCGCATCGTCCCGAGCCCGGGCCGCGCTCAGCGCCGCGCCGAAGCGATCCTGCGACGAGTCGCCGGATCGGGCGGCAACGCCCGCCGCATCCCAGCTCGATCGCGTGGTTGACGCCGCGCGGGCGGACGGAATCCACCCGGTGACATCCAACCGATCCGCCGCACCGCTCGCCATGCTGGGCTCCTCTCGATGGGAGTTGAGCAAGGGCCAGGCCATTGGGGCGGTTGGATAACAGACTGATTGATAATGACTTTTGTCGTGCCGCTCTCGGGTGCCGGATATCGTCCGGGTCCGAAGCTGCCGCGCGCCCGGCAGCATTTGCCGGGTGGGGGGCACTCGGTCGCTGGGTCATGCAGGCCGGAGAGACACCCGCGGCTCCCTCCCATCTCAGGGGGCTGTGATGATCACCATCGTTACTTTGGAGACGGGACGTGCCCCCTCTCCCGTGCGGGAGAGGGTTGGGGTGAGGGACTAGGTTCATCCGGAAAGGTCGCATCCCTCACCCTGTCCCTCTCCCGCGCGGGAGAGGGGACTTGCGCGTCGTCCGGAAACCTCTGCCTCCTTTTGGCTGCAGCGAGGGTGGACGGCGCTTGCTGCCGGGATTGATCCCACGTCCCGCACCGCGCCCGCGCAAACCGGCTCGCCCCCGTCAAAAAACGCCGCCCTGGAAAGCCAACCCGACTCCCGCTATAGACGGGCCGTGCAGCCGAGACGCCTTTCAGCCGGCGGCGGCGGACCCCTGCGATGAACGCCCTCGACCTTCCCAAGCCAGCCCACGAGACGCGCGTCGTCGTCGCCATGTCCGGCGGCGTCGATTCCTCCGTGGTCGCGGGGCTCCTGAAGCGGCAGGGCTTCGACGTGGTCGGCGTCACGCTCCAACTCTACGACCACGGCGCCGCGACCCATCGCAAGGGCGCCTGCTGCGCCGGCCAGGACATCAACGACGCCCGGGCCGCGGCCGAGCATCTCGGCATCCCGCATTACGTCCTCGATTACGAGGACCGGTTCCGCGACGCGGTGATCGAAAAATTCGCCGAGAGCTACCTCGCCGGCGAGACGCCGATCCCCTGCGTCGAGTGCAATCGCACGGTGAAGTTCCGCGACCTTTTGGGTCTCGCCCGGGATCTCGACGCCGACGCCCTGGCGACTGGCCACTACGTGGCGAGCCGTGCCCTGCCGGAGGGCGGCCGGGCGCTGCATCGCGCGCTCGATCCGGCCCGGGACCAGAGCTATTTCCTGTACGCGACGACCGCCGAGCAGCTCGCCTACCTGCGCTTTCCCCTGGGCGAGATGTCCAAGGTCGAGACCCGGGCGCTCGCCAAGGATCTCGGCCTGTCGCTCGCCGAGAAGCCGGACAGCCAGGACATCTGCTTCGTGCCGCAGGGCCGCTACAGCGACGTGATCGCCCGCCTGCGGCCGGACGCGGCCCGGCCCGGCGAGATCGTCGACCTCGCCGGCCACGTCCTCGGCCGGCACGACGGCATCGTTCATTATACGGTCGGCCAGCGCCGGGGCCTCGGCCTGTCGGGCTCCGAGCCGCTCTACGTGGTGCGCCTGGAGCCGGACGCCGCCCGGGTGGTGGTTGGGCCGCGTACCGCCCTGGCGACGACCCGGATCCGCCTGTCGGACCTCAACTGGCTGGGCGAGGGCCGGCCCGAGTCGGTGCGCGACCTGCCCGTGGCAGTCCGCGTCCGCTCGACCCGGCCGCCCCGGCCGGCGACGCTCAGCATCGGTCCGGACGGCACCGCCGAGGTGGTGCTGGCCGAGCCCGAGGATGGCGTATCCCCCGGCCAGGCCTGCGCGATCTACGGCGACGACGGCCCCCGGGCTCGGGTGCTCGGCGGCGGCACCATCCGCAGGGTCGATGCGTTGTCGGCCCGGCCCCGCGAAGCCGCCTGATCTCAATCTCTGGATAGTCTGAACGATGCTGAGCGAGCCGCAGATGGCCGGGCCGAGCACGGCCCTGATGCGTAAGGCCTATGCCCGCTGGGCCCCCGTCTACGACGTGGTCTACGACAAGCTCACCGAGCCGGCGGCCCGCGCGGCCGTCGAGGCGGCGGCCGAGCACGGTCCGCGGATCCTGGAGGCCGGCGTCGGCACCGGGCTGGCGCTGGGCTACTACCCGAAGGCGAGCTTCGTCTGCGGGGTCGACCTCTCCGAGGACATGCTCAAGCGCGCCCGCGCCAAGGTGAAGCGCCGGAACCTGTCCCACGTGAAGGGCCTGCAGGTGATGGATGTCTGCCACCTCGGCTACGCCGATGCGAGCTTCGACGCCGTGGTGGCGCAGTTCCTGATCACCCTGGTGCCCGACCCCGAAGCCGCGATGTCGGAGTTCCTGCGGGTGGTCCGGCCGGGCGGCGGCATCGTGCTCGCCAACCATTTCGGCCAGAGCGACGGCCCGCTGGCCCGGGTCGAGGAGGTGGTGGCGCCACTTTGCACCAAGATCGGCTGGTCGTCGGACTTCAAGGCGACCCGGATCGAGGCCTGGGCCCGGCGCAACGGCGTCGAGGTGCTGGGCTTGAAGCCGACCTTCCCGGGCGGCTTCTTCAAGATCCTGCGGATGCGCAAAGCCGGGTGAGCAAGACCGGATCAGCCCCCGTCCCCGAGGGGCTCTGGAAGCGACTGCGGCGCTGGCTGCCGCTGGTGCTGCTGCTCTGCATCTCGGCGGTCGTGCTGGTCTCGGGGGCCGCGCACCTCCTGAGCCTCGACCGGCTGCTCGCCTCCCGGGCCTGGCTGCACGGCTTCGTCGAGGCCGGGTTCGTGCGCGCCCTGGTGGCCGCCTACCTGCTCTATGTCATCTCCGTGGTCGTTTCGGTGCCGGCCACGCTGATCCTGACCATGATCTGCGGTTTTTTGTTCGGGATCGTGCCGGGGGCGCTGACCGCAGTCTGCGCCGCCACCACCGGGGCGGCGATCGTATTCGCCATCGGCAAGGGGCCCGGCGTCGATCTGCTGCGCCGGGTGGGCGGGACGCGGCTCGCGGCCTTCACGGACGGGTTCCGGCGCGACGCCTTCGGGTACATCGCGGTGATGCGGCTGCTGCCGCTATTCCCGTTCTGGATGACGAATCTCGCGCCCGCCGCCTGCGGGGTGAAGATGCGGATCTTCGTGCTGGCGACCTTTTTGGGTCTGCTGCCGGGCGCGCTGGTCTACGCCACCACCGGAGCCGGGATCGACGACGTAGTCGCCGCCCACGAGACCGCCAAGGCCGCCTGCCTGGCCTCGGGCGCGCCCGGCTGCGACGAGGCTTTGACCCTGCGGGCGCTGATCACGCCCAAGATGGTGGCGGGGCTGGCGATGCTGGCGCTGTTCGCGCTGGGCAGCGTGTTTCTGAGCCGCCGGTTCCGCCGGGCTTGATCCGAGTCGGTCGGGAGACTTGCGGCGGTGCTTAACGGCTTTGCGCGGTTGGATAGACCGCACCAGAACCGAAGGCTGGCATCGAGATCCGTCACGCTGAGTTCCGGAACGAGGGCCGCGAACCCGCCCTGCGGCGCGGCACCCGATCCCGAGGACGCCGCCCTATCGGCCGGATCGGCCAGCGGCTTCTTGTCGGCCATCACAACCCCCAGGAACAGACCGGCTCCCCCCTTCAGAGCCCCATCCGGTCAGACTGGATCGGACGCAGATGGGACGAGCCATCGAGAGATGTACTTACCGCGATTCGGACCCGAGCCCGAGTCTCGCCCGCCGTCCAGTGCGGCTCACTCCCCACCCTCCTCCCCGCCCAGAGACCATTCCAGCACCCGCGCCAGGTGGTCGTACGCCCCGTACTGGCTGGCATATTGCGGGTAGGGCCGGGCCGTGTAGGCGGCCTCGCCGGTGAGGAAGCGGGCGATCAGGCCTTTCAGGCGCGTGGCGTGCTCGGCCACGATCGCCTCGACACTGCGCTCCTCGCCGCGGGGCGGTTTCACCGGGGCCGGGACGAACGGCTTCCTCCCGCCCGAGGCATGGACGTAGAGCAGGTCGGGGGTGGTCTTTACCGCCGGCAGGCCGTCGAAGGCGCCGTGCATCAGCATCGCCGCCTCCAGGGTGAGCTGCGGCGAGAATCCCGAAAAGATCATCTTCGCCGAGGGCGGCGTACCGGTCTTGTAATCGACGATGCAGGCGCTGCCGTCCGGGCGCAGCTCGATCCGGTCGGCCCGGGCGCGCAGGGTGAAGCTCTCGCGGCCTAGGGGGATCACCCAGCGCCCGGAGACCTCCGGGTGGATGCGGCGCAAGACCGGCCGGCGCTCCGTCTCCCAGGCGAGATAGGCCGCCGCCATGCGCTCGTAGCGCGGCCACCACTCGGCGTAGAGTTCCGGATAGGTGTCGGCGATCTCGCCGAAGGCGTTGGTGGCGATGGCGAAGAGATGCTCCTCCGGCCGCCCGGGTAGGCCATCCGGATGGGCACTGGCAAACTCCGAAAAAATGTCGTGCACCAGGGAGCCGCGGGTGGCGACGCTCGGCACCGCAGCCAGCGGCTCCAGCGGATCGAGCCCGAGCACGTGGCGGGCGAAGATGCTGTAGGGGTCGCGGACCAGCGTCTCGATCTCGGTGACGCTGAGCGAGCGCGGGAACAGAGCCGGGTCCGGCTTCGGCGCCGGGCGCTTCAGCCGCTTTTCGGCCGGGGCGGTGTCGAGGCTGGCGGCGAGGCCGGTGAAGCGCCGTCCGGCCGCCAGCACCGCCTCCCAGCGGGCATCGCCGGCGAGGGCGCGCAGGCGCTGGATCAGCCGCGACGGTACGGTCGGCGAACCCTCGCGCTTGAGCGCCCGGGTGATCACCGCGTCGCGGCAGCCGAGCGCCTGCACGAAGTCGTGCGCCATCTGGCCGATGCGCCGCTCGGGCGGGTTGAGGCCGACCCGCTCGCGCATCGGCCGGTTGAGGAAGGCGTCGGTAAGGGTCCGCACCGGCCAGACGCCCTCGTCGAGCCCGCCGAGCACCACCCGGTCGACCGAGAGCAGGCGCGCCTCCAGCAGGCCCAGGATGCGCAGCCGTGGATGCGGCGCCTCGCCGGAGCAGCCGACCAGGCGCTCCCGGGCGAGCGCGGTGAAGAACGTCGCGTAATCGTCGAACCGCCCCGGCATCAGGCCGGGCTCGGCCATCTCCAGATCGTCGAACAGGGCGTCGAGGCAGGACAGGGAGCCGTCCTCGACCTCCTCGGGGGCGTCTTCCGGGCCGGCGAGCAGCCAGTCGCAGGCGGCGCGATGCCGGGCGGCGGTGGCGACGAGATCGCACTCGCCGGCCCCGTCCGGGCCTGGGAAGTCGGCGAAGACCTGATCCAGCCGGTCGAGCAGGTCCTCGGCGAGATCCCAGTCGATATCCTTCAGGCGGCGCTTGGCCCGGGGGCGGCGCTCCAGAGGCCCGACCCGCTCGGCCGCCAGCGCATTTCGCAGCCCGGAAAAACCCGGGGCCGGGACGGGGCCGCGCAGCAGCCCGATCTCCAGGGCGGCGGCGCCGCGCACCACGTCGGACCGGGCCAGGCCGAGGCGGACCATCGGGTGCGAGAGCAGCGCGATCAGCCGGGCCGGGATCGCGTCGGCCTGGTTGCGGGCGAGGTCGGCGGCCAGCTCCGCGGTGAGCCGGGCGAGCCGTCCGGCGGGGCTTCCGGCCAGCGCCAGCCCGGCCGAATCCTCGGCGACGATGCCCCAGCGCAGCAGCTCCACCGCGACCCGGCCGGCGAGCCCGCGATCCGGCGTGACCAGGGCCGCGGTGGCGCCGGGGACCTGAAGGGCCTCGCGCAGGGCCAGCGCCGCGACCAGGGCCTCCTCCCGCTCGTCGGCGGCCTCGGCGAGAGCCAGCCCCTTCAAGCCGCTTTCGGCGACCGAGTCCCGCTTCTCCGGGTCGAGATCGGCCCAGGCGTCGGTGGTGTCGGCCGGGCGCAGGGCCTGGGACAGCAAAGCGGCCCGGGCCGCCTGGCCGGCATCGGGATCGCCCAAAGCCACGACCTCCGCCCGCGGCAGGGCGAGATTGTCCGGCCCGAGCAGCCGGTGCAGCACCGCCTGGGGGTGCCCGTGGGCGATCACCCGGGAAAACCCCTCGCCGGTGTCGATGTCGGACCAGCCGGCCTCGTCGAGGTCGAGATCGAGCCCCGGCAGCACCACGGCGCCGCGGGGCAGCTTGGCCACGGCCGCGATCAGCCGGGCCGTGGCGGGCACGGAACCCAGCGAGCCAGCGACGATCACGGGATCCGTCGGCGCGGTCCGCGCCAACCGCTGGCCCTCGGCGAGCACGAGGCCGCGGGCGCGGGCGACCGGATCGGACAGGCCGCGCTCAGCCAGGAGCTTCGGCCAGTTCTCGGCGGCGATCTTCACGAAATCCAGGGTCAGGCCGAAATAGCGCGAATACTCGGCCTCCACGGCAGCGCCGATCTCCGACCAGGGCAGGCCCTCGACGGTGAGCGCATCCATCAGCCGCTCGAGATCGCCCGCGAGCCCGACCGCGTCGGCGGGCGAGGACGGCACCAGGAACGGCACCTCGGCGTCCAGCGGCAGCAGGGTCCGGTCGACCGACTTCGCCCAGGCCTGGACCAGGCGGGCGAGAATCAGCCGGCGCTCCAGCGGCGGCATCGGCGTGCTGAGCGGATCGTTGTCCTCCAGCAGCGGCTCGGAGGCGAGGTCGAGCTCGGCCTCGTCGGCCTCGCCGAGGGGGATCATCCGCGGCAGCAGGGCGGCGTAGCCAGGCGCGCCCCGCTCATGCGCCCGCCGGCCGAGCCGGTCGGCGAGGATGGCGCCCAGCGCCCGCGCGGCGCGGCGGGTCGGCAAATAGATGGTGACCGATGCAAGCGCCAGCGGATCCTCCGCCACCGGCCCGACCAGCCGGCCGGACAGCAGCGCCTCGGCGAGCACCGGCAGGAACGGGACGCCCCGGGTGATGGTAAAGACGGCCTGCCGCTCTGACATGGAGCGCCTTTTACGCGGGCTCGGCGGGTCGGGACAGGGGCGTGCGACGACGGCGAACGCGTGCCGTCATCGCGAGCGCAGCGAAGCAACCCAGCGCGGCGCGCGATCCCCGGACGTAGCGTTGCCCTAGGTTGCTTCACTACGCTCGCAAGGACGGTGGGCGGTGAGAACCTATGCCCCCCGCGCCGCCGCGGCGGCGCCGTAGCCCGCCCGCCGCCCGAAGACGACGCCGGAGGTCAGGCCCGAGCCGCCGGGATAACCGTTGAAGAACACGCCGCCGACCATCTCGCCGCAGGCGTAGAGGCCCGGGATCTCGCTGCCGTCCTCGCGCCGAACGCCGCCGCCCTCTCCGACCTCGACCCCGCCATACGTGAAGGTGATGCCGCCGGTGACCGGGTAGGCCTTGAACGGCCCGGTCTCGATCGCCTGGGCCCAGTTCGACTTCGGCAGGGGAAGCCCCTTGGTGCCGCGGCCGTCCTTCACGGTGGGGTCGAACGGGACGGTGTCGTCCACGGCGGCGTTGAACTCGGCGATGGTGCGCTTGGCCGCCGCGCGGTCGATGCCGTCGAGTTTGTCCAGGAGGCCGTCGAGCGTGTCGGCCTCGACGAAGTGGGCGTCGTGGAACCGGTACTCGCTGTAGAGCAGGTGATCGACCTTGGCGTCGAAGATCTGCCAGGCGACGTGGCCGGGCTGCTCCATGATCGAGCGGCCGAACTGGGCGTAGGTGTAATTGCGGAAATTCTTGCCCTCGTCGACGAACCGCTGCCCCTCAGCATTCAGCATGAGGCCCAAAAAATAGCAGATCTTGCGGTAGTGCTTGCGCTCGCCGTGGGGCAGGTCGAGGTTGCCGTAATCGGGGGTGTGCAGGTCCATCGGGGTGGCGTGGCAGCCGCCGTAGAAGCCGTGCGGCTTGGCGCCGAGCGCCAGGGCCATCTCCAGCCCGTCGCCGCGATTGTGCGGGGTGCCGCGCACCCGGGCCTTGTCCCAGCCTTCGCCGATGAAGCGCGTGCGCAGCTCAGGGTTCGATTCGAAGCCGCCGCAGGCCAGGATCACGGCGTTGGCCCGGAACGCGCCCTGGGGGGTCTCCACGCCGACGACGCGGCCCGCCTCGACGATCAGCCCAGTCGCCGGACAGCCGTAGCGGATTTCGCCGCCGGCCTTGGTGAAGGCCTCCAGCTCAGCCCGGGCGAGTCCGAAGCCCTCGTCGTGGGTGGCCAGCGTCAGGCCGCCCCAAAACACGAAGCGCCCATCCTTCTCGAAGGATTGCCGGGCATAGATCGGCTCGAACTTCACGCCTTGCGTCGAGAGCCAGCGCAGGGCCGCGCCGCTCTCGTCGATCAGGATGCGCTGCTCGCGCGAGAGCGGCCGGCCGTCGTTGAAGCCGAGCAGGTCGGACTCGAAGGTCTGGGCCGTGTAGGCGCCGAAATCTGTGCGCGGCAGGCGCGGATCGTCCGGGTCGGCCAGCAGCGGGAGCAGATCGTCGTTGCCCTGGTAGACGAACCGCATGGCGCCGGCCGTGTAGGCGGTGTTGCCGCCGGCGAGATCCGGCTCGGCCTTCTCGATCATCAGCACCGAGGCGCCGCGCTCGAGGGCGGCGAGGCCCGCGCTCATGGCGGCGTTGCCGGAGCCGACCACCACGACATCCCATGATCCGTCCGGACGATCCTGCATCCCCGCCTCCACCGCTCCGCTCTATGTCCATGATTGTATACGCTCGCATGCAATCGGCTGCAAGCGTTCCGGACGGCGTGGATTCAGGCTAAGGCCCCGGTCGAGGAGAGCCTGACATGAAAGCGAGTGAGTCGGAGCGCTCCAACGGCGTCGCCGCCTATGAGCGTCTGCTGCAAGCGATCGAGGAGGGCGAGCTGGCCCCCGGCAGCCGCCTGCGCGAGGCGGAGCTGGCCGAGCGCTTCGCGATCAGCCGCACGCCGGTGCGCGAGGCGCTGGGCCGCCTGGAGGCGCAGGGCCTCGTCGCGCACGAGCCGCACCGGGGCGCCAGCGTGGCGCAGCTCGATTACGGCCAGGTCAGCGAGCTCTACGACATGCGCGAGGTGCTGGAGGGCACGGCCGCCCGGCTCGCCGCGATCCACGCGAGCGCGGTCGAAACCGAGATCCTGGAGGAGATGATCGCCCGCGACCGGACGCTCACCGGCGACGCGGCGGCACTGGCCCGCAACAACCGGCTGTTCCACCGGCAGATCCACGCGGCGGCGCGCAACCGCTTCCTGCAGGGCACCCTGGAGACGATGCGGCTGTCGCTGGTGCTTCTGCCCGGCGCCACGACGCTGGCGGCGCCCGAGCGCGCCGGGGAGTCCCTCGACGAGCACGCCGCGATCATCGCGGCGATCCGGGTCCATGACGGCGACGGCGCCGAGGCGGCGGCGCGCGCGCATATCCGCGCCGCCTTCAAGGCACGGATCCGGATCTGGCAGGGGGTGTAGGGACCTCGCCGTCAGGCGTGGGCCGGAACCCGCGCGTCCCGCGGCCCGCCGCGGAACAGCGCGAGCGTCGCGACGATGCCGCAGGCGGCGGCCGCCATCAGCCAGTAGCTCGGCGCCGCCCGGTCGCCGGTCTGGTCGATCAGGTAGGTCGAGACCATCGGGGTGGCGGTGCCGAACAGGGCCGTGGCGAGACTGTAGGCCAGGGAGAAGCCGCTGGCGCGCACGCGCGCCGGCACCACCTCGGACAGCGCCACGATCATCGCGCCATTGTAGACGCCGAAGAAGAACGACAGCCACAGCTCGACCCCGAGCATCTTGCCGAAGGTCGGATCGGCCACGAGCCAGTGCAGGGCCGGGTAGGTGGTCAGCAGCGACAGGACTGAGATCGTCAGCAGCACCGGCTTGCGCCCGACCGCGTCCGAGAGCGCCCCGCCCACGGGCAGCCAGATGAAGTTGGTGATCGCCACGCACAGGGTGACGATCAGGCTGTCGGTCTCGGTGAGCTTGAGGACGTTCTTGCCGAAGGTCGGGGTGTAGACGGTGATCATGTAGAAGGTCACCGTGGTCATGGTCGACAGCATCATGCCGAGCAGCACGATCCGCCAGTTGGTCGCCACGGTGGTGAGGATCTCGCGCGTGCCCGGATGATGGGTCCGGCGGGCGAATTCCTGGGTCTCCTGCAGGGCGCGCCGGATGAAGAAGATGAACGGCACGATCAGGCAGCCGATGAAGAACGGGATCCGCCAGCCGAAATCGCCGATCTGCTGCTTGGTCAGGTAGGCGTTAAGCCCGTAGCCGATCACGGCCGCGAACATGATCGCCACCTGCTGGCTGGCCGACTGGAACGCCGTGTAAAAACCCTTCCGCCCAGGGGTGGCGATCTCGAACAGGTAGATCGAGACGCCGCCGATCTCGACGCCCGCGGAAAAGCCCTGCAGCAGGCGCCCGGCCAGCACGATCAGCGGTGCGGCGATGCCGATCGTCCCGTAACTCGGGCAGAAGGCGATCAGCACCGTGCCGCTCGCCATGATCGCCAGGGTGACGATCAGCCCCTTCCGGCGCCCGATCCGGTCGATATAGGCGCCGAGCACGATCGCCCCGAGGGGCCGCATCAGCGCGCCGAGCCAGAAGGTCCCGAAGGTCAGGAGCAGCTCGGTGGTCTCGTTGCCCGAGGGGAAGAACGCCCGCGAGATGTAGCTGGCGTAGAACCCGAACAGGAAGAAGTCGAACATCTCCAGGAAGTTGCCGCTCGTCGCGCGGAGGATCGCCCCGATCCTGGATTGCAGAGTCGCTTCGACGGAGCCCGGATCACCGGCCATGATGCAACGCTCCGGATTTCGCGTTCAAACGCCGATCCATTTCATCGCGATGATCGTCCCGGTCACGGTCAGGGCGCCGCCGATCCGGGTTGCGATCTGGGCAAACGGCATCAGCGCCATGCGGTTGGCCGCCGTGAGGATCGCGACGTCGCCGGTACCACCCTGGCCGCTGTGGCAGGCGTTCACGATGGCGGTCTCGATCGGGTACATCCCGAGCGCGCGGCCGACGAAGAAGCCGGTGACCATCAGCGTCGAGACGGTCGACACGATGGTGATCAGGTTCACCAGGGTGAAGGCCGCCATCAGCTCGTTCCAGGGGGTGAGCGCCACCCCGATGGCGAAGAGCAGCGGATAGGTCATCGAAACCTGGACGAACTTGTAGACCACGAAGCCACCGGCCTGGAGGTGGGGCGACACGGCGCTGCCGAGCTTGGCGAACACCGCCAGGAACAGCATCGCCACCGGCGCCGGCAGGCCGACGAGGTGGTGGGCGATGACCCCGAGCAGGTAGAGGGTGATGGCCGTGAGCCCGGCCGCGCCGATCGTGGCGGCGTCGATCTGGCCCCGCGCCGCCTCGGAGCGCGCCTGCGCGTCGCTCGATTCCATGCCCTCCGCGCCGGGCTGAAGCCGGCCCTCGCCGGTGAGGTGGGGATAGCGCTTGCCGACGGCGTTGAGGGTGCCGGCGAAGATGATCGCAGTGAGCGAGCCGAGCATTACCGGCGGGAGCACCTGGGCGAAGACGACGCCCTGCTGCTGGCCCAGGATCGCCGCGTAGCCGATCGAGAGCGGAATCGCGCCCTCGCCGACGCCGCCTGCCATGATCGGCACGACGATGAAGAAGAAGGTCTTGTAGGGGCCAAGGCCCAGCGCGGTGCCGACCAGGGTGCCGACGATGGCGGCCGCCACCGAGCCGACCGCGAGCGGCGCGAAGATCTTGAGGAAGCCCTTGATTAGGACGTCGCGATCCATGCCGAGGATCGAGCCGACGATGATCGTAGCGATGTAGATGTAGAGGAAGTTGGTGAACTTCGTGAAATCGAAGATCGCCTTCTCCATCTGCGGCGGCACCAGCTTGTAATAGACCAGCGCCGACGGGATGAAGGTTGCGAAGATCGCGCCCGCGCCGATGTTGCGCAGGATCGGGATGCGCTTGCCGATCTCCGCGCAGGTGAAGCCGCCCATCACCAGCACGGCGATCATGGTCGGCCCGTCCGGCTTGACCTCGCCCTCCTGGACCAGGACCACCAGCAGGATCGCCACGATGACGTAGAGCGGCAGCGGGATGATGCCGATCTTCATGTCGACCAGGCGCCACCAGCCCTCCGGCCAGAACCGCGACGCGCGGCGCTCGGCGACCGGGTTTTCGGCCGATGCCGGCACGGGGCTGGTCGAGGCGGAACTGGTCATCGGCTTCCTCCGGACTTCCGACCACGCGCGGGCCCTTCCGGCCTTCGCCGCGCGGCCCCGGTCGCCGCGATGGTGGCGACCGGGGCCGCGCGGTCGGCGGAGATAAAGTCGATTCCGGCGTATCAGCGCCCGCCGAGACCGGCAACGCGAACCGCGGAACAAAGCGCGCAACCTGTATTGAGGATCAGGATTAAACTGGCTTCTCAGTCTCGGCACGCGGGCGCGACGCGAAACGGCCCGGCGGGGGGCCGGGCCGAAAACGTCGCGATGCGGGGGCCGGCTCCGGGATCGGGGTCGGCCGGTCGGATCAGAAGTCGCGCTGCACGCGGAAGCGCACGTGGGTCATCGAATCCTGCGTCGCGGTCCGCGGCACGAAGGTGCCGTTGTTGATGGCGGCAACGGCACCGTACGCACCCGGGCCCTTGTCGAGGTCGATGACCCGGCCGCTCTTCACGCCGACCTGCGTGTAGAAGGCCTCGACGCCGATATCGAGGTCGGTGACCGGAGACCAGATGAGGCTGCCGCCGAGCACGTACTGGTAGGTGTCGCGCAGGGCCTGGCTCAGCTGGTAGAACCGGGTGCCGGGCACGCCGACGCCGTTGGTGCCGAAGCTGTTGCCGCTCGGGTTCACCAGGCTGAACAGCGCGCCCTGGGCCAGGCGGGCGCCGGCCGAGAAATCCTGCTCCCCGTAGGAGCCGAACAGGGCCGAGCGCCATTCCGGCGACCAGTAATGCAGGTACGACGCCACTGCCGAGAAGCTGGTCGAGGTCTGGAGCTGGCCGGTGAACGGGTTGATCGACGCGTCGGCGAAGTACTGCTCGAACTTCTGGGTATCGAAGCCGGTGTTGGACTGCGCGTAGCAGCCGGCGATCATGCAATAGCCGGCATAGCTCTGCGCGCCGTTGGCGTAGGCGCCCTGGAGATAGAGGGTATCCCCCGGGGCGATCGATGGCAGGTTGAACTTCACGCCGCCCTGCACGCCCCAGCCCTCGACTGAATTGGCGTGCCGGATCCCGGTGAGCACGCCGCCCGCGCCCGCGGCCGTGGCGGTGCTCAGGTTGCCGACGTTGATCTCGTGCGTGGCGGCCGAGAGCTGAGCCGAGCCCCAGGCTTGGTCGACGCGCAGGGCGCCGACGAAGTCGGGCAGCCGCGAGCGCTGGACGGTATCAACGTTGCCGTAGCGGGACGGCCGGCCGTCGGTGTAGCCGACGAAGGCGGGGGTGAGTGCGTTCCCGGACGGCGAGAAGACCGGCGAGCGGGTGAAGACCGGATCTTCGATCGATAGGGTCGCCGACACGCCGTTGCCGAAGGTGCCCGTGTAGGCGAGCAGGTTGGTGGACGAATTGTCCGAGCCCGAGGTCGCGCCGTAGAATTCGAAATCGTGGGCGTAGAAGTCGTAGAACGACGACGCGCGACCGGCGGTCAGGCCGGCGAACTGGATGAACGCCTTGTCGACGTTCACGTATTGCTGCGCCTGGCCCCGCTCGTCGACGCCGGTGGCGCCGTAGGCCTGGCCGATGCGCAGCATCGTGCCGGAATGGATGACGCCCGTGCGGGAGGCGGCGTCGAGGCGCACGAAGGCGCGCAGGGTGCCGTAGGCGGTCTGGGTGCGGGCATCGAGGTTGAAGCGCGCCAACCCGCGATAGCCCGACGTCTCGCCGACAGCGCCCGGCTGGCGGCTGGACGATGTCTGGTAGGCCCCTTCGAACCGGGCCCGGCCAGAGATGCGCAGGCAGGTATCGGTGCCGGGGATGTAGAAGAATCCCGCGCCGTAGGCGGAGCAGACGCGGACGTACTCGATCGGCGCGGCCTTCTTGACCGGCAGGTCGGCGGCGTGGGCGGCTCCGGCCGCGGTGAATGCGGTGACGGACCCAAGCAAGAAACGATTCAATAATCTCATCAAGACCCCCAGATATTTTGAGCCTACGGCGGCAATGCGTTTCGCATGTCCTGACGATTGCAGGATTTTTTTTATGCTTTATGTTCTGTAGAAGATTGATCCGAGACTTAGGACCCGGAATTCATCTTTCGACGTTCATCCTGCGATCGCGGTCTTTAGCGAGCAACATTTATTCCATGATTCGTCTTCGCATTTACGCTGATGTTGCTAATCCGCCACGTTGAATGTGCCTATTATTGTTCAGTCTATATTCAAATATTCGACATCAAATCATTCAATAGGAAATGATCACTTGCGCTATCGCTGTTTTGACGCGCGCCCGATGCAGCAGATCATCTGATCTTGAGGGGCGGCGGACGAGTCGCCCGGCCTGCTGAACCGATGGTGTTCCTGCCACTGCCGGCAGGCTGCCCTCGCCTGTCGGTGGTGGGCGCCGCTTGGGCCGCCATCCTGACGGGCAGTGGCCACGCTGATCCTCGCCAGCGAATCGCAACCGCCTTCGATCACCTTCAGCCGTATGCGCAGGCGCGGTGCCCGGACGCCATTGGCCGGGGGAGCGTCGCGACCGGTCGGCACGATGACGCCCGCAACAAAAAGAGGCCCGGCGCGGAGCCGGGCCTCAAACGTCGCATCGCACGGGACCGGGACCGAAGACCCGGCACCGATGTGTCGGATCAGAAGTCGCGCTGGACGCGGAGGCGGATCTGCGAGACCGAATCCTGTGTCGCGGTGCGCGGCACGAAGGTGCCGGCGTTGATGCCGGCGACGTTGGCATAGGCCGTCGGGCTCTTGTCCGAGTCGATGACCCTGCCGCTCTTCACGCCGACCTGGGTGTAAAAACCTTCGACGCCGATATCGAGATCTCTTACCGGCGACCAGATCAAGCTCGCCCCGACCACATATTGGTAGCTGTCGCGCAGCGCCTGGCTCAGTTGATAGAACCGGGTCCCCGGCACGCCGACGGCGTTGGCGCCGAACGCGACGGCGCCGTTCGGGCTCACGAGGCTGTAGGCCGCGCCCTGCGCCAAACGGGCGCCGGCCGAGAAATCCTGCTCGCCGTAGGAGCCGAAGACGGCCGAGCGCCATTCCGGCGACCAGTAATGCAGGAACGAGGCGACCGCCGAAAAACTAGTCGAGGTCTGCAACTGGCCGGTAAACGGGTTGATCGACGCATCGGCGAAGGACTGCGCGAATTTCTGCCCACCAAAACCGGTATTGGCCTGCGCATAGCAGCCGGCAATCATGCAATAGCCGACATAGTTCTGCGTTCCGTCGCCGTAGGCGCCCTGTAGGTAGAGGGCATCGCCCGGGGCGATGAACGGCGTGTTCACCTTCACGCCGCCCTGCACCGCCCAGCCCTGGACCGAACCGGTATGCGCAACACCGGTGATCACACCACCAGTGCCGTCGGCCGGGGCGGTACTCAGGTTGCCGACATTGATCTCGTGCGTGGCGGCCGAGAGTTGCGCGGAGCCCCAATCCTGCTCGACGCGCAGGGCGCCGACGAAGTCGGGCAGCCGCGAGCGCTGGATGCTGTCGATGGTGCCGTAGCGGGACGGCAGGCCGTCGGCATAGCCGACAAAGACGGGGCCAACCGGGGTCGTGGCCGTGGTCGCGTAGGGCGCGAAGACCGGCGTGCGGCGGTAGACCGGGTCTTCGACCGACAGCGTCGCCGAGAACCCGTCGCCGACGGTCGCCGTGTAGGCGAGCAGATTGGTCGACGACGTATCCGAGCCGGAGGTGGCGCCGTAGAACTCGAAGTCATGGGCGTAGAAGTCGAAGTAAGACGCCGCACGACCGGCGGTCAGGCCGGCGAACTGGATGAACGCCTTGTCGACATTCACATGTTGCTGTGCGTGGCCGGCCTCGTCGACGCCGGTGGCGGCGTACGAATGGCCGATGCGCAGCTGGGTGCCGGAATGGATGAGGCCGGTGCGGGAGGCGGCATCGAGGCGCACCAGGGCGCGCAGGGTTCCGTACTCGGTCCGGGTGCGAGCATCGAAGTTGAAGCGCAACAGCCCCCGATAGCCCGACGTGTCGCCCGTGCCGGTCTGGCGCGAGTAGGTCGTCTGGTAATTGCCCTCGAACCGGGTCCGGCCGGAGATGCGCAGGCAGGTATCGGTACCGGGGATGTAGAAGAAGGCGACGCCGTGCGTGGTGCAGACGCGGACATACTCGACCGGTTCGGCCTTCTTCACCGGCAGGTCGGCCGCGTGCGCCGCGCCGACCGTGGCGAAAGCAGCGGTAGAACCAAGCAGCAGGAAACGATTCGATAGACTCATCAATGCCCCCAGATGTTTGAAGCCGATAACGGCAACCCTCCTCGGCTTCCCCCATCTGTCGAAGGATTTTTTCTCATTCCGCTTGTTGGCGGAATATTTATTCCAAATCTGGCGGATAAAGTCCGTATTTGGATGATTATCCTGCGTTTCAGTTCTTTAGCGGGCAACAGTCATTCTTGAACTCATCTGCTCATTTGCGAATGAGTTGCATATAAGAAACAGTAAAATGCGGATTTATATGGGAGGATCATATAAATATACGACGGGTTGATTATTGATTTTTGAAAAATTCGGTCGCGTTACTATCGTTCTCACGCAGCGGCCGACGCGTCCGATTGTTTAATCGTGATGGCGCGCGCATCCCTGAGCGGTGGGCGCCAAGGGCGCCGGCCATCGAGCACCTCGACGGTGCCGTCGTTCCAAACGGGCTTCGGAGGCGTGCGCTGACTCGGCACCGGGTCGACGCGCTGCAAGCCGGGGCCGTGCGTCGGTTCGAAAGCCGCAACAAAAAAAGCCCGGCGCGGAGCCGGGCGTTGGACGTCGACATGCACGGGAACCGGTGCCAGGCGTGAGGCCCGGCACCGATAGGTCGGATCAGAAGTCGCGCTGGATGCGGAGACGGACCTGCGAGACCGAGTCCTGCGTCGCGGTGCGCGGCAGGAAGGTGCCGGCGTTGATGCCGGCGACGTTGGCATAGGCCGTCGGGCTCTTGTCGAGGTCGATCGCCCGGCCGCTCTTCAGACCGATCTGCGTGTAGTAGCCCTCAATGCCGAGATCGAGATCCTTCACCGGCGACCAGATCAGGCTCGCACCGGCGACGAACTGGTAGGTGTCGCGCAAAGCCTGGCTCAACTGGTAGAACCGAGTCCCCGGCACGCCGACGGCGTTGGTGCTGAAGGTGTTGGTGCCGTTCGGATTCAGAAGGTTGAAGGCCGCGCCCTGGGCAAGGCGGGCGCTCCGGGAAAAGCTCTGCTCGCCGTAGGAGCCGAAGACGGCCGAGCGCCATTCCGGCGACCAGTAGTGCAGATACGACGCCACCGCGGTGACGCTGTTCGAGGTCTGCAACTGGCCGGTGAACGGGTTGATCGTCGCATCGGAGAAGTATTGGTTGAACGTCTGGCCCTGGATCGTGGCGGCGTTCGGGGACGCTGAGCCGCTGAACGTGGAATAGCCGGTGTAGAACTGGGCCCCGTCGCCATAGGCAGCCTGCAGGTACAGGGCGTCACCGGGCGCGACGAACGGCGCATTCACCTTCAGGCCGCCCTGCACCGCCCAGGTCTGGACGCTGTTGGTATGGGCGACGCTGACATTCGCACCGGTACCGAGGGCGATGTTGCCGACGTTCAGCTCATGCGTTGCAGCCGAGAGCTGGGCCGAGCCCCAGACTTGATCGACGCGCAGGACGCCGACGAAGTCGGGCAGGCGTTCCCGCTGGATGGTGTCGATGTTGCCGAAGCTCGACGGGACACCCCTTGTATAGCCGACGAAGACGGGGCTGACCGGGGCAGCGCCGCCCGACGGCGCGAAGATCGGCGTGCGGCGGAAGACCGGATCTTCGACCGACAGGGTCGCCGACAGGCCGTTGCCGAAGGTCGCCGTGTAGGCGAACAGGTTGGTGGAGGCGACATCCGACCCCGCGGTGGCACTCGAGAGCTCGAAATCGTGGGCGTAGAAGTCGAAGAACGAGGCGGCACGACCGGCGGTCAGGCCGGCGAACTGGATGAACGCCTTGTCGACGTTCACGACCTGCTGCGCGCGGCCGGTCTCATCGACGCCGGTGGCGGCATAGGCTAGGCCGATGCGTTCCTGAGTGCCGGACCGGCCGACGCCGGAAGCGCCGGCGCGGCTGCCCGCATCGAGGCGTACGAAGGCGCGCAGAGTGCCGTAGGCGGTCTGGGTGCGGGCATCCAGGTTGAAACGCAGCAATCCGCGATAGCCCGATGTATCGCCGCTGTTGGTGCCGGCTTGCCGGGTATAGGCGGTGATGTAGCCGCCCTCGAACCGCGCTCGGCCGGAGACCCGCAGGCAGGTCTCGGTGCCGGGGATGTAGAAGAAGCCGGCCCCGAAGGCGGAGCAGACGCGGACGTACTCGATCGGCGCCACCTTCTTGACCGGCAGGTCGGCGGAGTCGGCGGCTCCGACCGCGACGAACGCTGCGAGGGACCCGAGCAGGCAACGTCTTAATAATCTCATCGCGGCCTCGATATTTGACCTCAAACTTGGGGCTGTTTATTGCAATTAAAATTCATCTAAAATAATTATTATCGAACTATTTCTATAAATTACCATACATATTGCCTTATATATTATCAATATGTATATTCTGCATTCCATAATGTCACGGAGCAAGACTTATTTCGAAAATAAAATTACATTTATGAGCTTGTTGCTTCATAACAACATATCAATTGCAAATATTATTGAATGTATTATTGTGCTCATGCCGGTATATGTAGAGAATGTCGCGTTCTTATTTTACATAAACACTGTTATATTGGAAACGAGAGGTATTTATTTAATCACGTCGGATGGGTAGTTGGCGCGACCGGCCGGCACATTGGACCGATGTTCCCGCCGGCGGACGCCGCACAGGTCCTTCCCGGCGGCGCCTTCGATCGGGAAGCGGCACCGCTCTCAACCCGCTGGCGTCGCCACTCCAGAGCGCGCGCGACCCGGCTCGGACATGCCGGGAGACACCGGCTCGCCGATGATCGAGGCCGAGGCCGAGGCCGCGATATCTTGGGGAACGGCGAGCACGACGATACCCGCGACAAAAAAAGGCCCGGCGCGGGGCCGGGCCTTGAAAGTCGAAATGCACGGGGACCGGCGCCGGGGCCAACGCCTCGGCGCCGGTGTGTCGGATCAGAAGTCGCGCTGGACGCGGAAACGGACCTGCGAGATCGAGTCCTGCGTCGCGGTGCGCGGCACGAAAGTGCCGTTGTTGATACCGGCGACGTTGGCATAGGCCGTCGGGCTCTTGTCCTGGTCGATCGCCCGGCCACGCTTCAGGCCAAGCTGTGTGTAGAAGCCCTCGACACCAATATCGAGGTCCTTCACCGGCGACCAGATCAGGCTCGCACCGGCGACGAACTGGTAGGTGTCGCGCAGCGCCTGGCTCAGCTGGTAGAACCGGGTGCCCGGTACGCCAACGGCATTGGCGCCGGTCGCGACGGTCGGGCTCACGAGGCCGTAGGCCGCACCCTGGGCGAGGCGAGCGCTGCGAGCGAAGCTTTGCTCGCCGTAGGAGCCGAAGAAGGCCGAGCGCCATTCCGGCGACCAGTAATGCAGGTACGACGCCACCGCGGTGAAGCTCTGCGAGGTTTGCAACTGGCCCGTGAAGGGATTGATTGTTGCATCGGCGAAGTACTGAGTGAGCTTCTGGCCCTGGATTGTGGCCGCACTCTGTGCGTAGGAGCCGCTGAACGCAGAGTAACCGGTGTAGAGCTGCGCGCCGTCGCCATAGGCGCCCTGCAGGTACAGAGCGTCACCGGGCGCGATGAACGGCGCGTTGACCTTCAGGCCGCCCTGCACCGCCCAACCCTGCACGCTGCTGGTGTGCGCGAGGCCGACGTTCGCGCCAGCGACAGGAGTTGTTGCGATGTTGCCGACGTTCAGCTCATGCGTCGCAGCCGACAGCTGAGCCGAGCCCCAGGCCTGATCGACGCGCAGGGCACCGACGAAGTCGGGAAGACGCTCGCGCTGGATGGCGTCGATGTTGGAGAAGCTCGACGGCACGCCCCGGGTGTAGCCGACGAAGACGGGGCTGACGGGGGCAGCGCCGCCCGACGGCGCGAAGATCGGCGTGCGGCGGAAGACCGGATCTTCGACCGACAGGGTCGCCGACAGGCCGTTGCCGAAGGTCGCCGTGTAGGCGAACAGGTTGGTGGAGGCGATGTCCGAACCCGCGGTGTTGCCCGTGATCTCGAAGTCGTGGGCGTAGAAGTCGAAGAACGACGACGCGCGACCAGCGGTCAGACCGGCGAACTGGATGAACGCCTTGTCGACGTTCACATACTGCTGATCGCGGCCGGCCTGATCGACGCCGGTGCCGCCGTAGGCTTGGCCGATACGCTCCTGGGTGCCGGACCGGCCGATGCCGGAATAGCCGGTGCGGCTGCCGGCATCGAGGCGCACGAAGGCGCGCAGGGTGCCGTAGGCGGTCTGCGTGCGGGCATCGAGGTTGATGCGCAGACGACCCTGGTAGCCCGACGTGTCGCCGCCATCCCCGCTCCTGCGGGAATTGCTGCCCATGTAGCCGCCCTCGAACCGGGCGCGGCCCGAGACCCGCAGGCAGGTATCGGTGCCCGGGATATAGAAGAAGCCGGCGCCGAAGGCGGAGCAGACGCGGACGTACTCGATCGGCGCCGCCTTCTTGACCGGCAGGTCGGCGGAATGGGCGGCTCCGATCGCCGCGAAGGCGGCGGCCGAGCCGAGCAGTGAGCTCTTCAAGAGCTTCATAGATATCTCCAAAGCTTCGAGACCCGATAACAACAACGACTCCGGGTTATCCGGTCGTCGCAGCGTTTATTTTTGTTTTTATCTGCAAATTTGACGGCATACTTCAGAGATATCTCGCGTCCGAGATTCCTCTTCGCCGGTCCATATGGTGGATCCGCGCTTATCCGAGCAACATCGATTTCATATCGACTCAAGGATTGCTTTATGTTGTTGCACACTCGCAACGTTCTGGAAGTAGTTATAAGTATTATTTTTCAGAATTTGAATGATATAACTATCGGCGTGTCGGATATTTATTACGATTTATATCGGACATATATCAAAAACTGGGATAATGACATTCCGTCCCTTGCAACGGATGCAGACATGCCTTGGCGCATGGGCCCAGCGCTCGCATTGGCCCGCAGAACCGCCTCGTACATCTGTTAAGCCGGCAAGGTTCAGCACCACATCGTTCAAACGCGACGGCCCCGAAGGCCGGCGGCTGGCGCGCCCGCGATGACGGTGATTCGAACGGATGGGAGAATCACTTCGGGGATGCGCGCATTCTGGCTGCCGCGGCAGCGCACCCGAGCGTTGGTCGCGCTGCCGCGCGAGTCCAATTCCACCTCGACGAGGCCGACGCCCAGGCCGGACGACTTACCGCCCCCTGGTGTGGGCGCCGGTCGAGAACATCGGGAAGGCCGCTATCGTATCCCGCCGGACTCAGCGTCCAAGGTCTTTGGCCAGGGCAATCGCCGCCTCGGTCTCGGCGTGGCATCGGATAGCTGGCCGGCGGCGGGGACAGCGCGAGGAGCGGACAGACGGTCCGCAGCGGCCTGTCCGGTGGAGCGAAATAGCGCGCGACACGGGTCGGGATCCGCGCGAGGCAGCGCCATCGATTCGCGGCGCAGTACCAGGCGCGATACGCGGCACCGGTCGGGCCTGAGCCATGCCTCGGCCGAGGTGGGCCACAAGAGGCTTGGCGGAAGGGCTATGCGCGGCGCCTGGGACGCCTGGGACGCAAGATCCCGCCTGTCCGTGCTGCCCGCAACGAAAAAGGCCCAGCCGAGGGCTGGGCCTTGAGATCCGTGATGCACGGGGGTCGGCGCCGGGATCGTATCCCCGGCGCCGCGTTTGCGGCTTAGAAGTCGCGCTGGACGCGCATGCGGAACGAGGAGACCGAGTCCTGCGTCGCGGTGCGCGGCACGTAGGTACCGTTGTTGATGCCGGCAACGTTGGTATAGGCCGTCGGGCTTTTGTCGAGGTCGATAGCCCGGCCGCTCTTCAGGCCGATCTGCGTGTAGTAGCCCTCGACGCCGATATCGAGATCCTTCACCGGCGACCAGATCAAGCTCGCACCGGCGACGAACTGGTAGGTGTCGCGCAGCGCCTGGCTCAGCTGGTAGAACCGGGTCCCCGGTGCGCCCACCGCGTTGGTTCCGAAGGGGTTGCTGCCGGCAAGTCCGCTCACGAGGTTGTAGATCGAGCCCTGAGCCAAACGAGCGCCGCTGGAGAAGCTCTGCTCGCCATAGGAGCCGAAGATGGCCGAGCGCCATTCCGGCGTCCAGTAGTGCAGGTACGAACCGACCACCGTGAAGCTCTGCGAGGTCTGCAGCTGACCGGTGAACGGGTTGACTGTCGCATCCGAGAAGTACTGGGCGAACTTCTGGCCCTGGATGGTCGTCGTGCTCTGAATATACGAGCCCGTGAAGGAGGAGTAGCCGGTGTAGAGCTGCGCGCCGTCGCCGTAGGCGCCCTGCAGGTAGAAGGCATCGCCCGGCGCGATGAACGGCGTGTTCACCTTTATGCCGCCCTGCACCGCCCAGCCCTGGACGTTGTTCGTGTGGGGCGGCACCACGATCGGACCCGTCCCCACGCTGGCGGTGTTGGACAAGTTGCCGACGTTCAGCTCGTGCGTGGCGGCAGAGAGCTGGGCCGAGCCCCAAGCCTGGTCGAGGCGCAGGGCGCCGACGAAGTCGGGCAAGCGCGAGCGCTCGATGCTATCGATGTTCCCGTAGCGGCCAGGACCCACGAAGATCGGGGTCGGTTGATTGGTCACACCGAAGTTCGATGCAGACCCAGTGCTTACCGTAGGAGAAATGCTATTCGGCGAGAAGATCGGGGTGCGGCGGAAGACCGGATCTTCGATCGAAATCGTGGCGGACAAGCCGTTGCCGACAGTCGCCGTGTAGGCGAGCAGGTTGGTGGAGGCGAGGTCCGAACCCGCGGTGGCGCCGGCGAACTCGAAGTCGTGGGCGTAGAAGTCGAAGAACGAGGACGCGCGACCGGCGGTCAACCCGGCGAACTGGATGAACGCCTTGTCGACGTTCGAGAACTGCGAGTCGCGGCCGAAGCTGTCGGTTCCGATGCCAGCATAGGCCTGGCCGATACGCTGCTGGGTGCCGGACTGACCGACGCCGGAATAGCCGGTGCGGGCGCCAGCATCGAGACGCACGAAGGCGCGCAGGGTGCCGTAGGCGGTCTGGGTGCGGGCATCGAGGTTGATGCGCATGCGGCCCTGGTAGCCCGAGGTGTCGCCGCCGTTGGTGCCGGCCTGACGCGAGTAGCTGGTCATGTAGCCGCCCTCGAACCGCGCGCGGCCGGAGAGACGCAGGCAGGTATCGGTGCCCGGGATGTAGAAGAAGCCGGCGCCGTAGGCGGAGCAGACGCGGACGTACTCGATCGGGACCGCCTTCTTGACCGGCAGGTCGGCGGCGTGGGCGGCTCCGATCGCGGCGAACGCGGCGGCGGAACCGAGTAGAGAGCTCTTCAAGAGCTTCATAGACATCTCCAAAGCTTCGAGACCCAATGATGCGGACATGTCCGGTTCTCCGGATCTTGCCGCACGTCTTGTAGGTTTGGCCTGCGTCTTAGGTGGCAGGCTCCTGCGGGCTCTCGCTTGGCGATGCCCCCGTGCACGATCACCATGTGCGAACGGGTTTCGGCGAGCAATCAGAATTCGGCTCGGATAAATTGGTTCCTGTGCGATGTTGCCGCCCGGCAACAATATCAGAACGCCTTAGCCGGCAACAGCTTGCCGGATGTAATGGTATGCATTCCGGAGCGGCAGCGGTGCTGCCGAACCGGGCACGGCCGGTGCCGCCCCGACCGGCCGGATGGGTCGGGGCGATCAGACCGTGTGGGATCTTCGCGAGTCACCGGCATCGCGCCGTCCGGGCGTCGGACACCCCGGTTCGGGGGGACGCGCCCGGCATCGGCTCACATCGGCGGCGTCAGGCCGTCCTTGCCGACGGCGACGCGGCGCGCCGTGATCGTGCCGTCCGCGCCGCGCGCGGCGACCACGAACGCCTTGGCGCCGGGCGCGATCGCGCCCGCATCCGCGGTCTCGAAGGTGACCACCGGAGCCTGAGGCGGGACCAGGACCTGAATCGACTGGCCCTTGCCGTAATCGACCGTGAGGGTGCGCTCCGCACCGCTGCCGCTCGCCTTCACGGTGCCGTTGGTCATCGCGCTCTTCACCCGGGGGGCGTCCGGCGCGGTCGACGGCCCAGCGGCCTTCACGGTGCCGTTGGTCATGGTGCTCTTCACCGCCGAGCCGCCGGTGCGATCGGGGATCACGTCCCAATCGTAATGGCCCTCGCCGGTGCCGCGCATGGATTCCGGAAACAGCACCACCTCCAGGGCCACCGGCGGCTCGCCCTTGGTGGCGGTGCCGATGAACACGCCATCCTTGATCTGGTCGAGCTGGGCCGGGACCACCCAGGACACCTTGGCGTCCGGCGCCAGGGTCATCCGCTCGCTCTTGCCGTCCAGGGTCTTGAGGGTGAAGCCGCCGTCCGCGACGGCCTCGATCGTGCCGCGCAGGCGCTCGGGCGGCGCGGCGGCCTGGGCCTGCGTGCCGAGCGTCAGCAGGCTCGCCAAGGCGAGTGTCGGGAGTTTTGCCATTTAGGGGTCCTCTCGCCGCGGAGACATGCGCGGCGAGCGTGACCTGGGACTCGGGGCGTCCGTGTCAGCCCCAAGCGCCTGTGACATCGCGACCGCCGGGCGGGGCGGTCAGCCGCCCAGACCCGGCGTCGATGCTCAGGCCGGGAGCGCCAGGAGGGCGAGGCCGGCCGCCGCGACCGCGCCGCCGAGCGCCGGGGCGGCCCGAGTCGCACCAAGCAGCGCGGCGGCGATGCCGAGGCCGATCCCGGCCGCGTGTAGGAGCGCGGTGGCGGCCAGGAATCCGAGGCCGAAGGACAGGCCTGAGGCGGTCTCCGGCATCTCGGCGCCGTGGGCGTAGCCGTGGAACACCGCGAACACCCCGACCAGGCTGGCGAGCAAGGCCACCGGCGCCCGCAGGCCGACGATCGCGGCAAGGCCGAACACCACGATGGAGAGCGCGATCCCGGTCTCGGTGTAGGGCAGCGCCACGCCGGCCATGCCCAGCCCCGCCCCCACGCTCATCAGCGCCAGGAACGACAGCGGCAATGCCCATAGGGCCCGGCCGCCGCGTAGCGCAGCCAGCAGGCCGACCGCGACCATCGCCAGCACGTGGTCGGCCCCCATCAGCGGGTGCAGGAAGCCGGCTTCCGCGCCGAGCGCGGCCCCGTGGCCGGGATGGGCCAAAGCCGCCTGCGGCAGCAGCGCGAGTGCGGCTGGAAGGGCGGCCAGGGACGAGACGAGGGGTGCGGCGAGCAGGCGCTTCATCGGGTATCCTTCGAGGGTCTCCCCAAGATGTAGCGCCGATCCCGCAGCTCTGCGAGGGGCGCCGCCCAGGGGGCCCTCAGAGCGTCATCGCCGCGTGGACCGCGTCCGGCTCCAACGGCTCCAGGAACGCCGCCCCGATGCCGTGCTCGAAATGCCGGGCGACCCGGGCCGCCCGGCTGCCGACCCAGATGGTCTCGCCGAGCTCCAACGCCTGGTCGACCAGCAGGGCGATGCCCGAGGCCGAGACGTTGAGGACGTGCCCCGGGAAGGTCACCCCGGATTCCAGGGTGATCACGGCGGTCTTCTGGGCCGGCACGATGCGGCGGTGGCCGCGGATCGGCTCCAGGGAGAAGTTCTGGGCGCGTGCCAGCGTCACGAATTGCCGGGCCAGCCCGTTGAGCGTCGCCCGGCCGCCGCGGACCCAGACGACGAAGTCCTGGCCGGACACCTCGGTGATCCGCACCTCCAGCTGCCCGATATGGCGAATGCTGCAGGTCAGATCCTCACCCGCCGCCAGCCGGGCCGAGGACCGGAGCCGGATCCCCTCCGCGGTGACGTCGGCCGTAACTGCGTAGAAATCCGGCCTGCGGATGTTCCAGCAGAGAGCAGGCAGCACGACCATGTGCCGTTGGCTCGTCATGCCGGTCATCGACCTGTCATCGGTGTTCGATCCATCGACGGGCTTCTGCGATGGCGAAGCCTGCGAAGGTCTTCCGAATTTCATTAAAATCGATTCGTCTGCAGGCCGTCATCCAACGGAGACTTCAATCTACAACTCGAGGGCGCATGCAGGCCTGTAAAGGCTCAGCATCGCGAGCAACGGCGGAACTCCGGCTTCCGGTGCGCGTAACGGTCACGCCTTCGGGCGCGCCGCGCGGGAGGAGATGAGCCTTGGAGATCATCCACGACGACCCGCCGATGCCGGAAGAGATCGCCGCGGGCTTCTACCCGGCCTTCGAGGACGGCTGGCGCCGCGCCGAGATCGCCGGCCGCTTCGGGATGCTGGCCTTCGTGGCGATCTGTGCGCTCGGCCTCCTCGGGCACGGGCCGTTCAGCGAGCGCACCCGCACCAACGCCGACGATTCGATCACCATCCGGTACGAGCCGGTGGTCCGGTTCGGCGCCCCGACGATCCTGCGGCTCGACACCCGCGTGCCCCCGGGCGGCGACAAGGTCGCGGTGACCATCGCCAAGAACCTCGTCGACCTGTTCGGGCTGGAGAGCATCACGCCCCGGCCCGAGACCTGGCAGATCGCCGGCGCCAACATCCGGCTGGTCTTCCCGGTGCAACAGGGCGAGACCCGCGCGCTGATCCGCTTCACCGGGTCGCCGAGCTTCCACGGCGGCGTCGACCTCACGGCCCATCTCGACGCCGGCGAGACCCTGTCCTGGTCGCAATACGCGGTGCCGTAGCCATGAACACCGTCGTCAAGGCCGCGGCGGCCTATCTCATCGTCCTGTTCGTGATCCGGTTGATCGGGCGGCGCACGGCCAGCCAGCAGGCGCCGATCGACATGGTCGTGCTGTTCCTGTTCGGCGGCCTGAGCGTCAGCGCGGTGCTCGGCGACGACCATTCCTTCACCGGGGCGATGAGCGCGCTGCTCACGGTCGGGCTGATGCACGTCGCCGTCTCGTGGCTGAAGCTGCGCGTCGTCTGGTTCGAGCGGATCGTCGACGGCACGCCGATCGTGGTCTATCGCGACGGCATCTGGGACGAGGCGCGCATGCGCCAGCTGCGCATGCAGCAGGCCGACATCCGCACCGCCGCCCGCCAGCAGGGCCTGGACGATCTCGACAAGGTCGCGGTCGGCATCGTCGAGCGCGACGGCAAGGTCTCGATCATCGAGAAGGCGTGACGCGAGCCGCCGAGCTTGCATCGGCGCCCTCCGGGGGCGCTGCGGATCATTTGAATATAGGATACGGTTTCGAGCCGGCGCCGACAGGGTCGAGCCGGCGGTTCGGCATGAGCGGCGGCGGCCCCTCCGCTCCGACGGGGCGGAAGGCCGGCGGCTCGATCGCACAGGACAGGATTTCCCGTGAGAGACTTTTCCGCACCCGGACGCTCCCCGGTCTATGCCGCGAACGCCGCCGTGGCGACCTCGCATCCGCTCGCGACCCTGACGGCCATCGAGGTGCTGCGCGCGGGCGGCAACGCCGTCGATGCCGTCATCGCCGCGGTGGCGGTGCAATGCGTGGTCGACCCGCTGATGACCGGCATCGGCGGCGATTGTTTTGCCCTCTATGCGCCGGCCGGCGCGTCCAAGCCGATCGCACTGGACGGCTCGGGCCGGGCGCCCGCGGCCGCGACCCCCGATTGGTACGCCGAGCACGGCGTCGCGATCACGCCGACCTCGCCGCACGCGGTCACGGTGCCGGGGGCGGTCGGGGCCTGGGACCTGCTGGTGCGCCAGCACGGCACCCGTCCCTTGAGCGAGTTGCTCCAGCCGGCGATCGGCTATGCCGAGGACGGGTTCGTGATCCAGCAGCGCGTCGGCTGGGATTGGCTGCGCTGCGCCCCCCGGGTCGCGGGCGATCCCCACGCCGCCGCGACCTACCTGCCCGGCGGCGCGGCCCCGGCGATCGGCAGCGTCTTCCGCCTGCCGAAGCTCGCGGCAACGCTCCGGCGCATCGCCGAGGAGGGCCCGCGCGGCTTCTATAAAGGGCCGGTGGCCGACGACATGGTCCGTCGCCTGAACGAACTCGGGGGCCTGCACACCGCGGATGATTTCGCCGCCGCCCGACCGGACGTGGTTACGCCGGTCTCCACCCGCTACCGCGGCTACGACGTCTACGAATGCCCGCCCGCCGGCCAGGGCCTCGCCGCGCTGATGATGCTGAACGTGCTCTCCCATTACGACGTGGGCGCGCTGTCGGATCTCGACCGGCTCCACCTGTTCGCCGAGACCTGCAAGCAGGCCTATCACCACCGCGACGTGCTGTTCGGCGACGCCGACCTCGCCCGGGTGCCGGTGGAGCACCTGCTGTCGGATGCCTGGAAGGCGGCCGCCCATGGGGCGATCGACATGGACCGGGCGCGGCCGCCCGAGATCTATCCCGAGATCGCCCGGGAGATCGCGGAGGAGCGGGCCCACAAGGACACCGTCTATCTCTGCGTGGTCGACCGGGACGGCAACGCGCTGTCGCTGATCAACTCGGTGTTCCAGGGTTTCGGCTCCGGGATCCTGGCGCCGGAGAGCGGCGTGCTGCTGCACAATCGCGGCCTGTCCTTCCGCACGGAGGCCGGGCACCCGAATAGCATCGGGCCGGGCAAGCGGCCGATGCACACGATCATCCCCGGCATGCTGATGAAGGACGGCCAAGCGGTCGCGCCGTTCGGCGTGATGGGCGGCCATTACCAGGCCATGGGCCATGTCGAGCTGCTGTCGGGCATCCTGGACCGGGGCCTCGATGTCCAGGCGGCGCTCGATGCCCCGCGCAGCTTCGCCTATGGCGGCAGCCTGGAGCTGGAGGGCGGCATCTCCGACGCCGCGATGGCCGGCCTGATCGAACGCGGCCACCCGGCGATCCGGGCGCCGCTGCCGCTCGGCGGCGGTCAGATCATCTGGATCGATCGCACGGCCGGCACGCTGGTGGCCGGCTCCGATCCGCGCAAGGACGGGGCGGCTCTGGGGTATTGAGGGGCAAGCCCCCCGCATTCGCGGCTACCGGACCAAAGGTGTCCAGACATGGCGTCGGTCCCCTCTCCCGTGCGGGCTACGGCGTTCACACATCGGCACTCAATAGGGCGCGACGAACCCCCTCTCCCGTGCGGGAGAGGGTTGGGGTGAGGGATGCGACATCTCCGGAAAGACCTGTTCCCTCACCCTGTCCCTCTCCCGCACGGGAGAGGGGACCCGCACCTGATCCTGCAACCGTGTTACCCAGCCCGATATGTGAGTCCGGTAGCCCGTGCGGGAGAGGGACAGGGTGAGGGGTGCGACCTCCCCGGAAAGACCGGATCCCTCAACTCACCCCTCTCTCCACAAGCGGGGCGAGGGGAAAATCGCCCGCGCGCCTCAGCGAACGCGCAGGCCTTTGCACAGCGGGTCGGAACCCGCTCCGTCAATCCGCAAGCTGCGCGGCCGGCGTGGTCCCCTCAGGCCCGCATCCGCACATAGGTCCCCGGCGCCGGGCCGAGGGACGGCAGCGCGTCGCCGCCGGGCTTGCGGGCCGGGACCCGCTCGGAGGCCTGGGCCTCGATCCACTGGAACCAGTAGGGCCACCACGAGCCCTTGGTCTCGGCTGCGGCGGCGATCCAGTCCTTCAGCTCGCCCTTGACCGGGCCGCCGGTCCAGTAGCCGTATTTCGGCTTGTACGGCGGGTTGACCACCCCGGCGATGTGGCCGGAGCCGGCCAGCACGTAATCGACCTTGCCGCCGAAGGTTTTGGAGCCCTCGAACACCGAGATCGCCGGCGCGATGTGGTCCTCCCGGGTGGCGAGATTGAAGATCGGGACCTGCACTTTCTTCAGGTCGAGCCGGACGTTGCCGAGCACCATCCGGCCCTGGGCCAGGCTGTTCTCGAGATAGCAGTTGCGCAGGTAGAACGAGTGGTTCGCCGCCGGCATCCGGGTGGCGTCGGAATTCCAGTACAGAAGGTCGAACGCCGCGGGCGGCTTGCCCTTGATGTAGTTGTTGACGACGTAGGACCAGATCATGTCGTTCGGCCGCAGCATGTTGAAGGCGTTGGCCATGCGGCTGCCCTCCAGATAACCGCGCTCGGCCATCCGCGCCTCGACCTCCCGGATCTGTTCCTCGCCGGCGAAGACCTTGAGGTCGCCCGCATGGGTGAAGTCGACCTGGGTGGTCAGCAGGGTCGCGCTCTTGATCCGGCGGTTGCCCGTGGCGGCCTGCATGGCGAGCGTGACGGAGAGCAGGGTCCCGCCGACGCAGTAGCCGGCCGCATGCACCTCGGTCTCGCCGGTGGCGACCCCGATCGCGTCGATCGCCGCCTCGATGCCCTCGCGCATGTAGGATTCGAAGTCCTTGTCGGCGTGGCGCGCGTCCGGGTTCACCCAGGAGATGCAGAACACCGTCAGCCCCTGGTCGACCATCCACTTCAGGAAGCTCTTCTGGGGATTGAGATCGAGGATGTAGAATTTGTTGATCCAGGGCGGCACCATCAGGAACGGGCGCTTGAGCACGGTCTCGGTGGCGGGCGCGTACTGGATCAGCTCGATCAGGTCGTTGCGGAACACCACCTCGCCGGGGGTCACGGCGATGTTGCGCCCGACCTCGAACCCGCTCGTATCGGTCTGGCGGACCCGCAGCTGGCCGCCACCGGCCTCCAGATCCTCCTCGTACATCTTGAGGCCGCGCACGAGATTGGCGCCGCTCTCCTTCAGGGTGTGGCGGATCAATTCCGGGTTGGTCGGCAGGAAGTTCGACGGCGACAGCATGCTGGTGAGCTGACGCAGGTAGAACTGCGCCTTGTGGCGGGTGTGCTCGTCGATGCCCTGGGCCTCGTCGACCAGTCCCTCGGCCCAGCGGGTCGCGATCAGGTAGCCCTGCTTGAGGAAATCGAAATACGGGTTGGTCGACCATTCGGCATCGCTGAAGCGCGCGTCCCGGGGCTCCGGGACCGCGACCGGATCGGCCTGCTGGCCCTGGAGGCGCAGGTAGGTCGAGCCCCAGAGCGTCAGGAACGCCTGGGAAAGCCTGGCCTGGGCCTCGGCGCTCCGGTTCGGATCCGACATCCACGCCTCGGCGACCTGGCCCAGCGTCTTGACCGCCTCGTTGATCTCTCCGGAGGTGCCGCCGGCTTGGGCTTCGGGCGTGAGCATGCGGGCGGCGCTGCGCCCCAGCGCCTCCACGAACTGCCCGGCATTGCGCGACAGGGCCTCGATGTCCGGCAACGGCGGTGTGATGCCGTCCGGCATCGCGCCGTTGGCCAGGGAAGTCCGAGCGGCTGCCGGGTCCGGCGCCTGCGTTCGCGGGCTCGTCACGCGTGCCTCCCTGTGTATGTTTCGGCTCGACTGATCATGAGCCTCGTTTCCGACAAATTAGGGAGCGAGCGAGAGGTTGCACCAGCCCGGCCGCACAGGTCGTCGAAACATCCGGGCGTTCTTCTCATACCTTTGTGCCCATCCTGTGTGCCCATGCGCCGCGCTTTTTTGAACCCGGCTTCGTCCGCCGCCCGGCCTTCCGCACGGCTGAAACCGGCGCGGGGCTTCGCGCTGGCTGTCCTGGCTCTGTCGGCTGGGCTGCTCGCCGCCTGCTCGGGGGATGCGGTGCGCACGCTCGCCACCGATGCCGGCTACGGCCCCCGGGTCGTCGCCGCGCCGGATTTCGTGACCGAGTCGCGCGGCAAGGAGGCGCCGGCCTTCATGCCGGTGGGCGTCGATGCGCCCAAGCGCCCGGTCCGGGCCAAGTCGTCGGAGGGCCAGAAGGCCCTGGAGGCCGAGCTCGAAGGCGCCCGCGGCCGCAACGAGTCCCGCGGGCGCGCTGCAGAGAGCGCCGGCCGTGGGGCTGCGGCCGCGATCAAGCCGGCCCCCGCGGCGGCGCAATAGCGCGCCCGATCCGGACCGGATTTTTGAGGGTCGGCGGCGGCGCGCAACTCTGCTAGAGCGATTCGTTCGCGCGCCCGCCATGAACGAGAGACGCCGGATTCGGGACGCGCCGATGGACACGCCGATGACCGATTTCCACCGCATCAAGCGCCTGCCGCCCTACGTGTTCGAGCAGGTCAACCGGATCAAGGCCACCGCCCGAGCTCAGGGCGCCGATATCATCGATCTCGGCATGGGCAACCCCGACCTCGACGCCCCCAAGCACGTCATCGCCAAGCTGTGCGAGACGGCCGGGCGTCCGCGGACCGACCGCTATTCCGCCTCGAAGGGCATCGCCGGGCTGCGCAAGGCCCAGGCCGGCTATTACCAGCGCCGCTTCGGCGTGAGCCTCAACCCCGACACCCAGGTGGTGGCGACGCTGGGCTCGAAGGAAGGCTTCGCCAACATGGCCCAGGCGATCACCGCCCCGGGTGACGTGGTGTTGGTGCCGAACCCGAGCTACCCGATCCATGCCTTCGGCTTCCTGATGGCCGGCGGCGTGATCCGCTCCGTGCCGGCCGAGCCGACCCCGGCGATGTTCCCGGCCCTCGAGCGGGCCATGCGCCACTCGATCCCGAAGCCGGTCGCCCTGGTGGTCTGCTATCCGTCGAACCCGACCGCCTACGTGGCCGATCTCGATTTCTACCGGGACCTCGTCGCCTTCGCCAAGCAGCACGAGCTGATCCTGCTCTCGGACCTCGCCTACGCGGAGGTCTATTTTGACGGCAACCCGCCGCCCTCGGTCCTTCAGGTCCCGGGCGCGATCGACTGCACGGTAGAGTTCACCTCCCTGTCGAAGACCTATTCCATGGCCGGCTGGCGCATGGGCTTCGCGGTCGGCAACGAGCGTCTGCTGGCGGCGCTCTCCCGGGTGAAGTCGTATCTCGATTACGGCGCCTTCACGCCGATCCAGGTCGCCGCGACCGCGGCGCTGAACGGCCCGGACGACTGCATCGACGAGATGCGGGCGACCTACCGCAAGCGGCGCGACGCGCTGGTGGAATCCTTCGGCAAGGCCGGCTGGACGATCCCGTCGCCCGCGGCCTCGATGTTCGCCTGGGTGCCGATCCCGGAGCGTTACCAGGAGATGGGCAGCCTCGAATTCTCGAAGCTGCTGCTCGAAAAATCCGACGTCGCCGTGGCGCCGGGCATCGGCTTCGGCGAATTCGGCGACGCGTATGTCCGCATCGCGCTGGTCGAGAACGAGCAGCGGATCCGGCAGGCCGCGCGCAACATCCGCCGGTTCTTCGACGGCGGCGACAAGACCCTGCACAACGTCGTGCCGCTGGCCCGGGCCGTCTGAGGCCGATCTGATTGTTGCCGGCGGGCGACAGGCGTCGTCAAAGGCGTCGTCGTCCCCCGCCGGCGCTTGTCAGAGCGGATCGCGATGCGCAGGGTCGGGCACGGGGGTCCTCCCGCGTCCCGAGTGTTGCATGCGCCGCCTGAACCTCATCGCCGCCCTGCTGCTCGCCGCCGCGGCCTCGGCCTGCGCGCCGAACCCGATCATCGCGCGGGATCCGGTGCCCGCGCCGGGCCCGACGGATGCCTATGCCTGCGACTCGAAGCCGTTGCCGGTCAACGCCTTCATCTCGGATTGCCGGCCGGTGCCGGCGAGCCCGCAGGTGGTCCTGCGCGCCCGCGGCTGACCGGGTTCCGGTTAACCGGTCGGTCCGCATGCGCCGGACAGGCCGCCCGCGATAAGCTAGAGTGTAGGCCTGACGCCGGCCCGGCCGGCCCCGTGACGGAGCATTGCGTGAGCACCAAGACCCTGATCGCCGCCGGATTGCTCGGTCTCGTCGCCCAGGGGGCCGCTGAGCCCGCCGCCGCCGAGCCGGCTTTCCCGCCGGGGATCCCGCAGCCGCGCGCCTACGTGTTCAGCGCGCCCAACGGCCCGACGGTGCTTCAGGCCGAGGGCTGCTGCCAGGTGATCGTGCCGCCGGGCCGCCCCGATCTCGCCGTCCCGCCGGTCCCGGTGGCCCAGGTGATGAACGGCGGCGGCTTCGGCTATACCGGCTTCGACTATTACAACGACCAGATCACCGAGGGCCGGTTCGGCGCGCAGCGGCGTCCGAAGGAGTACGTGATCGCCCCGTCCTACATCGTGCCGCCGCGCTACTGAGCGGACCCGACGCGCGCGCAGAGCGAAGCGATCCGGCAACGCGCCGTCTCGTGGACGAACGCGATGACGCGTGAGGATCCGCCCGCCGTTTACAGGCCGGCCCCCGGGCGGTATCACCCCGGCCCGACACCGCAACCCCATTCCCGAAAAACCAAATGCGCGCCGAGATCGAGCAAGCCTCGGATGCCGCCAAGCAGTCTATAGGGCTGCTGAGGAGGCATCTTTGACTGGGATACTGTCGATAAACGCCTCGCGGAGCTGAACGCAGCCTCCGAGAACCCCGACCTGTGGAACGACGCCGACGCCGCGCAGAAGGTCATGCGCGAGCGCCAGCAGCTCGACGAGGCGGTCTCCTCCATCCGCAAGCTGGAACGCGACCTCGAGGACGGTGCGACGCTGATCGAACTCGGCGAGATGGAGGGCGACGAATCCTCGATCCGCGAGGGCGAGGCTGCGATCCTCGCCGTCGAGAAGGAGGCGGCGAGCCGCCAGGTCGAGACCCTGCTGTCCGGCGAGGCCGACGGCTTCGACACCTACCTCGAAGTCCATGCCGGTGCCGGCGGCACCGAGAGCCAGGACTGGGCGAACATGCTCCAGCGCATGTACGCGCGCTGGGCCGATCGCCGGAAGTACAAGGTCGACATCGTCGAGTGGTCGGACGGCGAAGAAGCCGGGATCAAGGGCGCCACGCTCCTGATCAAGGGCCACAACGCCTATGGCTGGCTCAAGACCGAGTCCGGCGTGCACCGGCTGGTGCGGATCTCGCCCTACGATTCCAGCGCCCGGCGGCACACCAGCTTCGCCAGCGTCTGGGTCTACCCGGTGATCGACGACCGGATCGAGATCGAGATCAAGGAATCCGACTGCCGGATCGACACCTACCGCTCGTCCGGCGCCGGCGGCCAGCACGTCAACACCACCGACTCGGCGGTGCGCATCACCCACAACCCGACCGGGATCGTGGTGGCCTGTCAGCAGGAGCGCTCCCAGCACAAGAACCGCGCCACGGCGTGGAACATGCTGCGCGCCCGGCTCTACGAGGCCGAGCTGAAGAAGCGCGAGGAGAAGGCCAGCGCCGAGGCCGCGGCCAAGACCGATATCGGCTGGGGCCACCAGATCCGGTCCTACGTGCTCCAGCCCTATCAGCTGGTGAAGGACCTGCGCACCGGCACCCAATCCACCGACCCGGACGCGGTGCTCGACGGCGCCCTGGATCCGTTCATGGAAGCCTCGCTGGCCCAGCGGGTCTATGGCGGTGCGGAAGAGGTCGAGGACATCGACTGAGTCTTCTTGTGCGTCGGGACGGTTGCTGCCTCCCGCGCGTTTTCCTCCCCCGCTGAGCTACGACGTTCACACATCGTTGCCGGATGGGAGCAACGGCCGGACCCAGGCGCGTCTCCCTCCCCCCTCTGCGGGGGAGGGTGGGCCTCGCGTCAGCGAGGGTCGGGAGAGGGGAACCCGGATTGAGGACAAGGCGTGACCGGCATGACGGGCAAAGCCCAATCCTGCACCGTCGCTCCCCTCTCCCGACCCCCTGCGGGGGCCACCCTCCCCCGCAGAGGGGGGGAGGGAGAGCCGCGGTGTCTCCAGCGTATCCTGCCGACCCCGATGTGTGAATCCGCTCGCCCGCTGAGGGGGGAGGGTGGCCCGCGAAGCGGGTCGGGAAAGGCCACTGTCCGGTCGTGCGTGACTGTGGCGACGGTCCCAAAGCTCACCGGCCGGTGTAGCCGAGGGGCGCGGGAGCCGTCCGCCACGCGCGGGGAAAGGCGGCCGATCGCGGCCCCTCAATACTTCCGCACCAGCGGCGCCGGGGCGGCCGGCGGCGGGGCGCCGAACACGTAGCGGAAGCCGACCGAAACGATGTCGGCGCTGGAATCGACCACGCCCGCGAAGGCGATGTTGCCGACATTGTAGTCGCGCCCGATCCCCGCGAGCACGCGCGACCGGTCGAGGAAGAAGTGCGAATAGGCCAGGTTCAGGGTCAGGCGCTCGTTCCAGCGGTAGCTGGCGCCCACGGAGGCGATGTAGCGATCGCCGTCCGGCAGCCGCACCGAGCGGTTGCGGAAGTCGATTGGCGAGGATTCGTAGGCGAAGCCGGTCCGCAGGGTCAGGTTGGGGGCCGCGTCGTACTCGGCACCGATCGAGTAGGTGTAGCCGTCCTTGTAATTCAGCGGCAGGTTGTTGACCGGCACGCCGAGGCGGTTCGACACGATCCCGACCGTCCCGAGCCGGGACCACTGGTCCCACTCGAAGCCGAGATCGACCCGGGCGACCGGCGAGATCGCCTGGACGAGGCCGACGCTGAGCTTGTCCGGCGTGTTGAGCTTCGCGTGCACCTGCCCGGCCAGCGGCGCCAGCGCCACCAGCGGCACGCCGATCGAGCCTTCGATGTCGTGGTGGACCGACGAGCGGTAACCGATGCCGATCACGGTGCCGTCACGGGGCGTCAGGGTGGCGCCCGCCGTGAAGCCGACGCCCCAGGATTCGCCCTTGAGGAACCCGCTCGGATACAGGGACGGCGCGATGCCGGGGATCGGCAGCGCCTGCCGCAGGGTCAGCCGGAAATATTCGATGTTCGGGCCGGCGGCGAGCGACAGCCACTCGTTGACCTTGAACCCGATCACCGGATTGAACGCCAGCGTGAAGATCCGGGACGAGCGGCCATAGACCTCGCCGGCCCAGACCTGGTTCGGCTTGGTCACGAGGCCGAAGGGCGCGCCCGTCGAGAGGCCGAGCCACAGGCGGTCGTTGAGCTGGTAGGAGGTCGCCCCCGCGGGCACCACGGCGCCCTGACCGATATCGCCGGCATTGCCGAGGCCGGCAAAGCCGGGATTGGTCCCGGGCGCGGTCCGGATCTCGGAGGAGAGGCCGATATAGGTGAGGTTCTGCTCCGCGACGAAGCCGGGGTTCATCGTGATCGTCGCGGGGTTCCAGAAGATCGACGAGACGCCGCCGGAGCCGGCGGCCGCGCCCGCGAAGGACAGGCCCTGGGCCTGGGTGCTCTGCTCCCGGATGCCGAACGCTCCGGCCCGGGCCTCCCCGGCGCCGAAAGCCGCCACCGAGGCCGCGAGCACCACCGCGCGCATTGTCCCGCCCATCTCGCTCCCCCGACCCCGTTTGGTTTGCCCGGCGCCCTGATTCGACCTTGCGTACCGGCCCGGCGCTGTTGCCGGTATGGTGCAGGTTTCCGCCGGTGGATCGCAACGACGATTTCTATTCCGGCTCGGGCGCAGCGTTCTGATCGGCGGCCGAGAAGGAGCAGGTTTTACTCCACACAGGCGCAACGAAAACTGATCTTTCGCAACACAGACTGTTCTTCTCCGAGCCGTCGCGACCGTGAACAATAGATCATGGCGCATTCAGATATGCACTTTTTCGCCATGATGTTGCCAAGTTGTGACACCCGGGGATCGTGTCTGATCGACCAGACGCGCTTGCACCGGCGGGGATGCGCGGCCATGGTCCCGGCGTCCGGCGCAGACCGGTTCCAGGGAAGGATTGAGGAGTCGCGGCGATGAAGCTCTTTCGGCACGGCCCGAGCGGCGACGAGAAGCCCGGCCTCGTGGATGCGCAAGGCGGCCTGCGTGACCTCTCGAGCCTCGTGCGCGACATTGCCGGGCCGGCGCTCGCGCCCGAATCCCTCGCTCGGCTGCGCGCCGTCGATCCCGAGAGCCTGCCGAAGCTGCCGCCGGATACGCGGCTGGGCCCCTGCGTCGGCGGCACCCGCAACGTCATCGCCATCGGGCTCAACTTCGCCGACCACGCCGCCGAGACCGGATCGCCGATCCCGGCCGAGCCGATCATCTTCAACAAGGCGCCGTCCAGCCTGTGCGGGCCGAACGACACGGTGATCATCCCCAAGGGCTCGGCCAAGACCGACTGGGAGGTGGAGCTCGCCGTGGTGATCGGCCGCCGGGCGAGCTACGTCCACGCCAACGAGGCGCTCAGCTACGTGGCGGGCGCCTGCATCTGCAACGACGTCTCCGAGCGCGAATGGCAGCTGGAGCGCGGCCCGACCTGGACCAAGGGCAAGAGCGCGCCGACCTTCGGGCCGCTCGGCCCCTGGCTGGTGACGCTGGACGAGATCCCCGACCTCAAGAACCTCGCCATGAGCCTCGACGTGAACGGCGAGCGCCGCCAGACCGGCTCGACCGCGACGATGATCTTCGACGTGCCCCAGCTCGTGGCCTACGCCTCGCACTTCATGCTGCTGGAGCCCGGCGACGTGATCACCACCGGCACACCGCCGGGCGTGGGCCTCGGCATGAAGCCGCCGCGCTACCTGAAGGCCGGCGACGAGATGGTCCTGCGCATCGAGCGCCTGGGCGAGCAGCGCCAGACGGTGATCGCCTTCGACGATTGGACCGCGAAGGTCTCGGCGGGTGAACCGACCCATTGAAGCGATGCCGTCGCCTCCGCACCGGATGGCGGCGGCCCGCAGGGCGCTTGATTTTGGCCACCGATCCCACTCAAGAAGACATCATGAGCCAAGCCGCCGACCCGCACGCCTCCGATTTCCGCCACGACTGGAGCGTGGCCGAGATCCGCGCGATCCATGATCTGCCGCTGCTCGATCTGGTCTATCGGGCCGCGGCCGTGCATCGGGCGTACAACGACCCGAGCGACGTCCAGCGCGCCAGCCTGCTCTCGATCAAGACGGGCGCCTGCCCGGAGGATTGCGGCTACTGCTCGCAATCGGCCCACCACAAGGGCACCGGCCTGCCGCGCCAGCGCCTGATGCCGGTGGAGACGGTGCTGGCCGAAGCCGCCGCCGCCAAGGCCAACGGCGCGACCCGGTTCTGCATGGGCGCCGCCTGGCGCAGCCCGCGGGACGGCGCGGAATTCGATTCCGTGCTCGACATGGTGCGGGGCGTGCGCGGGCTCGGGATGGAAGCCTGCGTCACCCTCGGCATGCTGACCGCCAGCCAGGCCGAGCGCCTGGCCGAGGCGGGCCTCACCGCCTACAACCACAACCTCGATACCGGACCGGACTATTACGACAAGATCGTCTCGACCCGGACCTACGCGGACAGGCTGAACACCCTGGAGCGGGTGCGCGAGGCCGGCATCGGCGTCTGCTGCGGCGGCATCATCGGCCTCGGCGAGGGGGTCGGCGACCGGGTCGCGATGCTGCAGGTGCTGGCCAACCACGCACCGCATCCGGAGAGCGTGCCGATCAACGCACTAGCTGCCGTCCCCGGCACTCCGCTCGGCGACACGGCCGCGCCGGTCGATCCGTTCGACATGGTGCGGATGTGCGCCACCGCCCGCATCGTCATGCCCAAGGCCCGGGTGCGCCTGAGCGCCGGACGCAAGGCGCTGAGCCGGGAGGCGCAGGCCCTGTGCTTCCTCGCCGGCGCCAATTCGATCTTCTACGGCGAGCGCCTGCTCACCACCGCCAACAACGAGGCGGATTCCGACGCCGCCCTGCTGCAGGATCTCGGCATCCGGGTCGCCGAGCCGATCCTCGCCGCGGCGGAATAGCGGTTCAGCCCTCCGCCAGCACGATCCGGAACCGGGCCCCGCCCACGCCCGGGTCGAGGGTGAGGGTGCCGCCGTTGATCGCGATCAACTCGGCCGCGATCGGCAGGCCCAGCCCGGTGCCGCCCGAGCGCGTCGAGCCCTGGAACGGCGAGAACAGGTTCTCCCGGGCTCGCTCCGGCAGGCCGGGGCCGTTGTCGGTCACCAGGATGGTCACCCGGCCGGGCTCGTCGCGGCTGGCGGCGACCCGCACCTCGGCGTCTGGCACCCCGGCGCCGTCGAGCGCCTGGACCGCGTTGCGGACGAGGTTGGCGAGCG
>NZ_JAKSYK010000077.1:0-283 GCF_022829425.1 Methylobacterium sp. J-072
ACGCCCCCGGAACCCGCATTCACCGCCGTGGTCTCTCACCCGACGTCCGCCTCGTAGTGGGCGGGTCCGCAGGTTGCTTAGGGTCAGCCCAGACCCGGGTCGCCGCGGGAGCATTTTTCCGCCCCCGCCGGGCAAACTGCCACCCGACCTCACGCCCGCATCCGAGACACGCCCCGCATCGGTTCGCCGCCCGGGGCGATGGCGGCTGAGAGCCACCGACGCGGGCACCGCCCTGCCCTCCGAACCCGCCGGTCAGCCACCGAACGGACCCCCGAAGAGTGCC
>NZ_JAKSYK010000086.1:0-18158 GCF_022829425.1 Methylobacterium sp. J-072
GCTCTGCGGCGGCGTGATCGTAAACTGGAAAATCCGGCATCATCCAACCGTGCGCGGCGGGATAAGTTTGTGTCGTATAGCGCACGTTGGCCTCCGTCAGAGATCGCTGCAGCCGCTCGGCCATCGCAGGCGGGTAGCTGCCGTCGTTCTCCGCCACGCCAATGTAGACCTCCGCCTTCAGCTTCGGCGCGAACAGGTGAGGGCTCGTGGGCGCATCATTCGCGAGATTGCCCCCGTGAAAGCTTGCGGCCGCCTCGAACCGCTCGGGGTAGGTTCCCGCTGTAGCCAGGGCCATGCCGCCGCCCATGCAGAAGCCCACCACCCCAACCTTGCGACCTCCGACGTCGTCACGCGTGTCGAGGTAAGCGAGCATGGCCTCTGCATCTTCAGCGGCCTTCAAGGGGCTGGTTGTAGCCATCAGCGGTCCAAGGACCGCGCGAAAGTCGCCCGCGAACACCTCCTTGGGCACGAATGGCCCGTAGGGTCCGTAACGGTAGAAGAGATCCGGCAGCAGGACGATGTAGCCAGCGACAGCGAGCTGCTGCGCCATGTCGAGCATCGCCGGCCGGATACCACCGGCGTCCATGTAGAAGATCACCGCGGGCCATGGTCCGCCGCTGGTGGGGATCACGACGTGCGAAGGGCAATCGCCGTCGCGCGTCCGGATCGTGACTCGCTCGCTCGGCATGGGATGCTCCTCGGCCGGACATTCGCAGTGTCCGCTTCGACCCACTTACGACCACCAGCGGACCGGCCGCAAATCACCCAGCAGAGACACTCGCGGAAGCCTAGTGCGATGGCTTAGTCTGGCCGAAAGTTGCCGGCCCGCTTTTCAGAGTGACGTTGGCAGAAGCGGACGTCGGCGGGCTCGGCAAGAGTTGGCTTCGGTCCGGCACCGATGCGATGATCGCGTGTTCGGACCGGTATCGTTCAAACGGGTGAGCCGCGTGACCGGCGTGTGGCATGGCGAGAGCGCGGTCCCTGGCCTGGAATATCGAGATGGCACGGCACGACGAGACGAGGCTGCTCGTGTCCGTTAGCCGCCAAATTGATCATGTTTGACTGGATCGGCATGGCGACGCTGTCGGATTGAGGGAATGGAGTTTTCTATTCAAAGCGAATGTCTGGGCATAGCGTCCTCTCGCTAGCTCCTTTATTCCGCAGTCGGGTCCGTGCATCATTGGCGGACGAGCATCGTGTCCTCGGACCGGGTGCTTTCGCGGGAACTCGTCTCAAGCCTGATGTCAACGGGCGCGTCGATCCCGCCGCAGGGAGGATTTTGGATGGATCGTCGCGTCCTGTTGGCCGGCGTCGGCGGTCTCGCCGCATGGACTGCGCTTCGCTCGCCCGCCTCTGCTTTGGATGGTGACAGGACGTCCATCGTGCTCTGGCACGCGATGTCGGGCGCGAACGGCGAGGAGGTCAACAGGCTGACGCGCGACTTCAATGCGAGCCAATCCGAGGTCACGCTGGAGGCGGTGTTCAAGGGCACCTACCCTGAGACGCTGACGGCGGCGATCGCCGCCTACCGCGCCGGCAAGGCGCCGCACATCGTCCAGATCTTCGAGGTCGGCACGGGCACGATGCTGCAGGCGGGCCCCGCCATCAAGCAGGCCTGGAAGCTCGCGGAGGAGACCGGGTTCGGTCTCGATCCCAAGGCCTACATCCCCGGCGTGCGCGGCTATTACAGCCTGCCGGACGGCAAGCTCGCCTCGATGCCGTTCAACTCCTCGACGGCAGTCATGTGGTACAATCGCGACGCCTTCGAGAAGGCGGGGCTCGATCCTGACATGCCGCCGACCACCTACGATGACTACGCGAAGGCGGCCCGCACCCTCGTGTCGAAGGCGCCCACGCCGATCGCGAGCACGTCGGCCTGGATGACCTGGATTCAGTTCGAGGAATATGCCGCGATCCAGAACCTCGCTTACGCCACCGAGAACGATGGCTATGATGGCCTCGGCGCGGAACTGCTCATCAATACCAAGCCCTTCGTCGACCAGCTCCAGCGCTTCCTAGACCTGTCGAAGGACGGTGCCTTCAAGTATACTGGCCGCGACGGCGCGCCGGACGCGATCTTCTACTCCGGCCAGGCGGCGATCGGGTTCGGTTCGTCGTCGGGCCGCGCCGACATCGTTAAGAACGCCAAGTTCCGCTACGCCGAGGCCTTCCTGCCGACCGAGCCGGCCCTGAACCCGCGGCCGAACAACTCCATCATCGGCGGCGCCAGCCTGTGGGCGATGACGGCGCCGAAGCGCACTGAGGCCGAGTACAAGGGCGTCGCGGCCTTCTATGCCTTTATCGCGAAGCCCGAGCAGGTCGCGCTCTATGCCCAGAACACCGGCTACGTCCCAGTGACGCTCGCGGGCTACGAGGCCACCAAGCAGGCGGGCTATTTCGACAAGAACCCTGGCACCGACGTGCCGGCGCGGCAGCTCTCGCGCGGGGAATTGACCCCGAACTCACGCGGCCTGCGCCTCGGCCGCCTGCCAGAGATCCGCGCGATCCTCTACGAGGAGATCGAGAAGGCGCTCCAGGGCCAGCAGACCGCGCAAGCCGCCATGGACAGCGCCGCCGCGCGCGGCAACCGGGTGCTGCGCGACTTCCAGAAATCCACGCGCGGGTGAACGCGGCGGACCGGCGGAAGGCTCTCCACGCATGGAACGACGGACGCTGTTCCCGGGCCGGCTGCTGCCGGCCCTGCTGATCTTGCCGCAGCTGGTGCTGACGGTGGTCTTCTTCCTGTGGCCGGCCGTCCAGGCGATCCGGTCGAGCCTGGAGCGCGAGGACGCCTTCGGCACCAGCACCGAGTTTGTCGGGCTCGACAACTTCACTGACCTGTTCGCGGATCCGCTCTACCTCGCGGCGATCGGGCGGACGGTCGTATTCTGCGCCTGCGTGACCGCCGTCTCGATGGGTGTGGCGCTGGTGCTCGCGGTCCTGGCGGATACCGAGATCCGGGGCCGCACCTTCTATCGCACGATGCTGATCTGGCCCTACGCGGTAGCGCCCGCCATGGCGGCGGTGCTGTGGGTGCTGATGTTCCACCCGCAGATCGGCCTCGTCGGCGCGTGGCTGAACCGGATCGGGATCGCCTGGGACTACAAGCTCGACGGCACGCAGGCCATGGCGCTGGTGATCCTGGCCGCCGCCTGGAAGCAGATCAGCTACAACTTCATCTTCTTCCTGGCGGGCCTCCAGGCGATCCCGAAAACGATCATCGAGGCGGCCCGCATCGACGGTGCCCGGGGGTTGCGCCGGTTCCGCACCATCGTCCTGCCGCTGCTGATGCCGACGGTCTATTTCCTGCTCGTCGTCGATCTCGTCTACGCGGCCTTCGACACCTTCGCGACGGTCTACGCGGTGAACGGCGGCGGGCCGGGCCAGTCGACCCAGACGCTCGTCCTCAAGGTTTATCTCGACGGCGTCGTCAACGCGAATGTCGGCTCGTCCTCGGCGCAATCCGTGGTGCTGATGGCCGGCGTCATCGTCCTCTGCGCCCTGCAATTCCGGTTCCTCGGGCGGAAGGCCGTCACCTGATGCGCCGGAGAACGTTGAATCTCATCCCCCACGCCGTCCTGATCCTGGCGATCCTGCTCTTCGCCCTGCCGATCTGGATCGCGATCGCCGGCTCGACACAGGATTCGGCTGCGATCGCCCGGGGCGAGGTCTCGCTGATCCCGAACCTCTCCGGTCTCGGGGTCTATCACGACGTGCTGGTGAACGGGTCGGCGGGGGCTGGGCCGGTCTGGCGCGCCCTGCTGGTCTCGGCCGGGATGGCGTTCGCCATCGCGTTCGGCAAGATTGCCCTGTCGCTGCCCTCGGCCTATGCCGTCACCTTCTTCCGCTTCCCCTTCCGCATGGCGGTCTTCTGGTTGATCTTCCTGACCCTGATGCTGCCGGTCGAGGTGCGGCTGATCCCCACCTTCCAGGTCATGTCCTCCCTCGATCTGATCAACAGCTTCACGGGCCTAACGATTCCCCTCATCGCCTCCGCAACCGCGACGCTGCTGTTTCGGCAGACCTTCCTCGCCGTTCCGGACGAACTCGTGGAAGCAGCGCGAATCGACGGGGCTGGGCCCCTACGCTTCCTGCGGGACATCCTGATCCCGGTCTCGGGCGCCAACATCGCGGCGTTGTTCGTGATTCTGTTCGTCTATGGGTGGAACCAGTACCTGTGGCCGCTGCTCGTCGCGACCGATCCCAAGCTCGACACTGTGGTCATCAGCATCGTCAAAATGATCGGCGTCGACACTGCGACCGAATGGAACAAAGTCATGGCGACGGCGGTGCTGGCGCTGATCCCCCCCGTGGCGGTGGTGCTCCTCATGCAGCGCTGGTTCGTGAAAGGCCTGACGGAGGGCGATAAGTGATGGCGGGCCTGAGACTCGACGGCCTGCGCAAGAGCTTCGGCAGCAACGAGATCCTGAAGGGGGTCGACCTCGCTCTGGCGGACGGCGAGATGCTGGTGATCGTCGGCGCGTCGGGCTGCGGAAAATCCACCCTGCTGCGCATCGTGGCCGGTCTGGAGACGCCCACCACCGGCCGCGTCCTGATCGACGGGCGCGACGTCACCGATCTCGATCCGTCGGCGCGCGACATCGCCATGGTGTTCCAGAACTACGCTCTGTACCCGCACATGAGCGTGTTCGAGAACATGGCCTACGGGCTGAAGATCCGCGGCCTGCCCCGCGCCGAGATCCGGGCGAAGGTCGATGCGGCCTCGGCTCTGCTGGGCCTGGAAGCGCTGCTCGAGCGCAAGCCGCGTCAGTTGTCCGGCGGCCAGCGTCAGCGGGTCGCCATGGGTCGCGCCATCGTCCGCGATCCGAAGCTCTTCCTTTTCGACGAGCCACTGTCGAATCTCGACGCCAAGCTCCGGGTGCAGATGCGCGGCGAGATCCGCCGCCTCCAGCGCCGGCTGAAGGTGACGAGCCTTTACGTCACGCACGATCAGGTCGAGGCGATGACGCTGGGCGACCGGTTGCTGGTGATGCACAAAGGCGTCCCGGTACAATTGGCGACGCCGACGGAGGTCTTCGAGCGCCCCGCCGACACCTACGTGGCGGGCTTCATCGGCTCGCCAGCGATGAACTTGCTACCCGGCAAGCTCGGGCGGAACGGCACGATGGTGACGGTCGCGGGCGCGGACATCGACCTCGGATCCCGGCGGTTCGACCGTCCCGATGGTTTCCCCGTGGTTCTGGGCATTCGCCCGGAACACGTCCTGCTCGACGCGGCGGGCACGACATGGCCGGTCGAGGTCGTAGAACTCCTCGGGTCCGAGATGCTGGTGCATGCCGGACGTCCGGGCGAAGCGGCGCTGACAGTCAAGATCGCGAATGGCACTCCGGTAAGCGACGCGATCCGAGCATCGTTCCCCGCTCCGCATCTCCACATCTTCGACCAAGCAACAGGGCTGCGGATGGAGGCCTGAGGGTCGGGCGATCCCCCATCGTGCGTGACGATACACCCCGACGCGATCCATCGTCTGCTTACGAGCTTTCGCTGCGGCCAGCTGAACGGCTGTGATGGGCACGATCCCGCCACCGAGCGACCGCTCGTGGCCCTTCCGCGCGTCGGGTGCCATCCAGGTTGCCTCGGACTGCCATGCGGACCGCGCTGCGAGCGACGCAGTCCGCCTCCTGAGCGCATGATCGCTACGGCTTGCTTGGCTTCGACGGTGGCGCCGGCCAATCGACGATGGAGAGGTCGAGCGGCAGGACGTCGCGGACGGCCGACGGTCGGGTCTTCCGCGCCAAGCGAAGCGGGGAGCCGGTCGCCTCGGCGTGATCAAAGTCAGCGGTCCCTGCATCGACTGCAGCGGGATTGGTGAAGGCCTCGAACACGTAGGGCAGCCCGTCTGCGAGAAGTGCGTTCGGACTGTCCATGACATGCAAGTGCAGATGTGGCGCTTGGCTGTTGCCGCTGTTGCCGACATCGCCGAGGAGGTCGCCGCGCCTGACATGATCGCCGACGCCCGGGCCGACACTTCCGGGCTTGAGATGGGCGTAGAGAACGAACGCTCCACCACCGATGTCCATGACGATGAAGTTGCCGTCCGCTTCGCCGATCGGCAGATTCGACGGCAGCGCACCCGGTACTTGGTCGGGCAAGTCGTTGCGCGAGCCAGCCACCGTGCCGTCTGCCACGGCCAAAACGGGCTCACCGTAGATGCGGTAGCTTCTCACGTCCTTCAGATCGCCGCGCACGATCCGGTCCTCGTCATCGATCCTTTCCCAATCGATTGCGTAGCGCTGTGCCAAGCGTAAGGCCCCGTTGAGCGGCAGGAGGGCTCGGACATGCCGAATCGAATCGCAGCAGCCATCCCCGACAATGTAGCCACCGCCGTGTAGCGGTGCCGCCAGGACAGGCAAGGATCGATCGATGACCGGCGTTCTCGCAATCTGCATCGACAGATCGGCTTTCAGCGGCTCGGCGAACCCTTCGATCTCGTGGACGAGGGCCTCGGGAATACGCTCGTCCGCCCGCAGGATGATGTGAAGGAAGACGATCCCGAACTGATAAGCCCCGAGCGACGCCGTCGCGTTTCCCCGACGGCCACCGAGGGACGACCGCTGACCGATCGCTTCCCGATCGAGCGCCAGGAGCGGCCGTTGTGAGCCGGCGTCAAGCACGACCAGCCGCTTGAGGTCGAACCGTCCATCCAGCACGTTCGAGAGGCGGAGTTCGTAGACGAGGTGATTGCGGCCGTCCGACATCGGCACGACGCGTGGCGCTGTCAGGACATCGGCAATGAGCGGCGTCATGACGGGCACCGTGGAGGCGCTCGATTGTCCAGTTTCGGCCGCCCGCACCGCTCCGCAGAACAGAGGCGCGAGGATGGCTGCAGCGCGGACGAGAGTCAGGGCGCGCATGCAGATCCTCCGGGCTGAGACAATCGCTCGGCGCGCCGCACCGACCGTTTGGGAGCAAGAATAGAAGTCGAAACGGTTTTACTGATACCGGTCATTTCGAGCCAATGTGTTGGAAATCTGAAGCCGCGCGGGCACGACGTTGATGCGCGAGGGCGCAACCGCCATCGGTCCCGACCTTCGGCCGTGGTGAATGTCTGCCGGGCGAGATCGCGAATTACATCGGAGCAGTCGCCGTTCTCGCGACGCGAGCGTGCGCGGATGCTGACGTCCTGATCTGGCCGAAAGCCGCCAGTCTGCTTCGGAGACCGGCGGCCGAAAAAGCGGACGGTCTCTTATCGACCCAACACGGTCGTTCACGCGCGGTTATGCGCCTCCCGGAAGCGGACATGGCCGCAGACGTGAAAAAGATCGATGTGGGGGTCTCTGTAATCGCTTCATCGAGTCGAGCATTCAAGGCGGGCACGCCTGCGAGGTCAGCTGATGACAGTCTCCTGCTTGTCGTCTCCGAAGCCGGCTCAGGCCATCAGGCAATGAGTGTTGTCCGCAACGTGCTCCCGGTAGCGCGCGATGACATCACCGTGGCTGCCGCCCGCTATCAGGGTGTTGGCTGCCTCCACCGCGGCCACGACCTTCTCCCATCTCGGCTTGGCCCTCCGCGCCGCGCCATGCGATCCGCACCAGTCGCAACTCGATGACCTTCTGAGCCTCCACGGCGAGCGGAAAGTCGGCACAGAACGGGTTCAGCATGACGGCTCCGGTCGGTGGTTCGCGCCTGACGACGCCGTAGCGGAACCCCAGTCGCTACGGACGATGACGCAAGTCAACCTCTGCCGACGGGTTCAAGCCTCGGCGATGAGATCCTTGATGCGGGTGGCGAGGGTTTCCAGCACGAACGGCTTGGTCAGGACCTGCATGCCGGGGCGCAGGTAGCCGTTCCCGAGCACAGCGTTCTCGGCGTAGCCGGTAATAAAAAGCACCTTCAGGTCCGGCCGCCGCTCGCGGCCGGCATCGGCCATCTGCCGCCCGTTCATGCCCCCCGGCAGCCCGACGTCGGTCACTAGCAGGTCGATGCGCACGTCCGACTGAAGTACCTTCAGGCCTCCCACGCTGTCGGCGGCCTCGATGGCGGTGTAGCCAAGGTCTTCCAGTACCTCGGTGACGAGCATGCGCACGGAGGGCTCGTCGTCCACGATCAACACTGTCTCGCCCTGGCCGGCCTGCTCCACCTCGGCAAGCCTGCGGGCCACGTCATCCTCGTCGGCCTCGCCGTAGTGGCGCGGCAGGTACAGGCAGACCGTCGTCCCGACGCCGACCTCGGAATAGATCCGCACCTGTCCGCCGGACTGTCGGGCGAAACCGTAGACCATGGACAGTCCGAGGCCCGTGCCCTCGCCGGTAGGCTTGGTGGTGAAGAACGGCTCGAACACCTTTCCGATCAGATCCGGGGCCATGCCGGTGCCGGTGTCGGTCACGCAGACGCCCAAGTACTGGCCGGGAGCGAGATCGTGCTGGCGGCCACCGGCCTCGTCAATCCACCTGTTGGCGGTCTCGATGGTGATGCGGCCGCCGTCCGGCATCGCGTCCCGGGCGTTGATGCACAGGTTGAGCAGCGCGTTCTCCAATTGCCCCGGGTCGATCAGCGCCGGCCACAGCCCCGCGAGGCCGACGACCTCCAAGTGGACGGCAGGACCGACAGTACGCCGGATCAACTCCTCCATGTCCCGGACCAGGCGGTTCACGTTGGTGGGCTTGGGGTCGAGGGTCTGGCGCCGGGAAAAGGCGAGCAGGCGATGCGTCAGGGCGGCGGCGCGCTTGGCCGCCCCTTGCGCGACGCTCATGTAGCGGTCGAGGTCGCCCATGCGACCCTGCGACATGCGGGTCTGCATCAGTTCCAGCGAGCCTGAGATGCCGGCAAGCAGGTTGTTGAAATCATGCGCGAGGCCGCCGGTCAGTTGGCCGACCGCCTCCATCTTCTGCGACTGCCGCAGGGCCTCCTCCGTCTTCGCGAGAGCCTCGCCCTGCAGCTTGATCTCGGTGACGTCGCGTACGGACGAGTAGATGAGCCCGTCGCGCGGGACAGCGTTCCAGGACAGCCAGACGTAACCGCCATCCTTGCGGCGGTAGCGGTTCTCGAACGTGAGTTGGGCCTCCCCGCGCGACAGCCCCCCCGCCGCCGCCAAGGTCGCGGCGATGTCGTCGGGGTGGACGAAATCGAGGAACGGTCGCGCCTTCATCTCGGCCTCGGTCCACCCGAGGGTCCGCGGCCAAGCCGGGTTGAGACCGACGAAGTAACCGTCGAGGTTGGCTACGCATAACAGGTCGGACGAAGCTTGCCAGATCTGGTCGCGCTCGGCGGTCCGGGCGGCGACTTGGCGGGCAAGGTCGGCCTCCGTCTGCGCCCGGACGGTCACGTCCTGCACGAAGACGTGGAAGCCGTCGACCGCGCCCCCGTCATCCTGGCGGGGCAGGTAGCGAATCTCGGCAACGCGGTGCCGCCCGTCACGGTGCGGCCAGTCCGTCTCGAAGGTGACGGGCTCGCCCCCGAGTGCCCGGTCGATGAAGGGCCGCCGAACGGCGTAGGCGGCCGGGCCCAGGAGTTCGCGGACATCGCGCCCGACGACCTCGCCGGGCGGGACGAAGAACCAGTCCCGGTAGGCATCGTTGGCGAAGCGGTAGACATGGCCCGCGTCGATGAACGCGATCAGCACCGGCAGCGCGTCGGTGATGAGTCGGAGTTCGCGCGCGTTGGCCTCCGCCCGCAACTCGGCGTTCCTTCGTGCGGTAATGTCGCCGAAGAAGACCGCGACGCGGCGGTCGCGCGGGTCCCCGACCCGGTGCGCACGCACGTCAAACCAGCGCCCGAACACGGCGGCGTAGTTCTCGAAGTGGGCGGGTTCCCCAGTCAATGCGACGCGGCCGTAGCGGTCGAACCAGTGCCGTTCGAGGTCGGGCGCGAACGAGCTGACCCACCGACCGGCGACGTCCGCGCCGGTCTGCCGGGCGAAGGCCGGGTTGGCCTCCTCGATCAGGTAGTCGACCGCCCGTCCGTCCGCGTCGAAGCGCATCCTGATGATGCAGAACCCGACCTCGATCGTCTCGAACAGCGTCCGGTAGCGGGCCTCGCTAGCCTGCAGCGCCTCCTCGGCAAGGCGGCGGTCATGGATGTCCTCGACGACGCCGTACCAAGCGACGATGGCGCCGGCTTCGTCCCGGCGGGGACGCGCCCTGGCTCGCATCCAGCGGTATTCGCCTGCAGCCGCGATGTTGATGCGGTAGTCCACGTCGACCGGATCGCCCGAGGCGAGGCAGGCCGAGAACACCGCGACCGTGTGCGGAATGTCGTCCGGATGCAGGGCCTTCATCCAGCCCGCGCCGTCCGGTTCGCCCGGGGCCTGGCCCGTCAGGTCGAGCCAGCGATTCGAGTACGAGGTGATGTTGCCAACTGGGTCGCACGTCCACGGGACCTGAGGGTTGAGTTCGACCGTGTGCCGAAAATGGTCTTCGCTCTCGCGGAGCTTCGCCTCGTTCTCCCTCAGCGCCATCCAGTGGAACGCCTCGCCTTCCGCCTCCGGCAGCCGCGACCGCAGGCGTATGACCTCCGCCTCAAGCTCGTTCCGCGACAACGCCGTGATGTCGAACCCAACCAAAACTCACTTCTCGCGATTGGCCGAGGTCTCGCCTCGAAATCGTGTATCCCGGGGGGCAAGCCATCCGGGCTCGACCGGTTCCGTTGACCGCGTCCCCCCGGCCGGGGCCGCGAGGCCCCGCCTGATCGGGCCACGCGGTCCGCTCCCGTCGAATCGCCCTGCGGAAGCGGGCTGCCTCAAGTCCACCGGTGCTGCCGTTCCAATAGCGGCCCTAGCCGTCGATCCGTCCCTGTCGAGCATCCCGGAGCGGGGCGTGTTCCACGACAAGCCGTTCCAGCAGCGCAAGGTCGTTCAAGGCATCCTCGAATTTGCGTCGGCCAGCCGATAGCTCGATCTATCGACCGGCTAAAAGGCACACCCGGTTCGGTGTTCAACGTCAGGTTCCCAGCATTTCTGACCGAGACCGGACGTTCCGGGCTCCACCCGAAGCAGTCATGCAGATAGCCAGCAGAGCTTCCCGGAAGAGGCCGTTCGTCGATCCAGTGCCCCGATCGGATGGGTGCCGGGCGGCAAGCTCTACGTCCGAATGTGCTCCCACACCTTGGAGATGACGACCGATCCTTCGCCGACCGAGGCTGCGACCCGCTTGACGGAGCTGGCGCGCACGTCGCCGACCGCGAAGATTCCCGGATGCGACGTCGCGTAGGGCGAGCCCGCGCCGATAGCATCCCCGGTCAGGACAAAACCGTGGCCATCGAGCTCGACGAGCCCCGAGAGCCAAGCGGTATTGGGGGCGGCACCCACCATGACGAACACAGCACAGGTCGAGATCCTGCGCGTCGTTCCGTCGGCGACGGCGCGGATGGTCACCGCGTCGAGATGGTCGTCGCCGTGCAGGGCGGTGACTTCGGCCCCGTACTCGATAGTGATCGCCGGATCTGCCTCGAGCCGGCTCGACAGGTACCGCGACATGGAGGTCGCGAGCGATTGCCCGCGCACCAAGAGGCGAACGTGTCGCGCTGAGCGGCTGAGGTACATCGCGGCCTGGCCCGCCGAGTTGCCGCCGCCGATGACGATCGTCTCAGCATTCCGGCAGTAGCGCGCCTCGATCTCCGTCGCAGCGTAGTAGATGCCTGCGCCCTCGAACGCTTCGAGGCAGTCGATCGGCAATCTCCGGTACTGGACGCCGGTCGCGACGACGACGGCCTGTCCCCGCACGCGCCGGCCGTTGTCGAACGTCGTACAGAACGATCCGTCCTCAAGCCGTTCCAACTTCGCCACGCGCCGCGGCATCGCGAAGCGTGTGCCGAACTTCATCGCCTGGATCTCGCCGCGCCAGACGAGGTCGGCACCCGAGATCCCGGTCGGGAAGCCCATGTAGTTCTCGATCCGACTTGATGTGCCGGCCTGACCGCCGATCGCCACATCCTCGATGACCAACGCGTGCAGCCCCTCCGCACCCGCATAGACGCCCGCTGCCACCCCGGCCGGACCGCCGCCCACGATGAGGACGTCGAAGGCCTCGTCGTCGACGAGGTTGTAGTCGAGGCCGAGCAGCCGCGCGACCTTGGCGGGCGTCGGTTCGGTCACGACCACGTCCCGGCCGAAGATGACCGCCGGTCGGGTAGCCGAGATCGAGCAGGCCGTGGCGACGCTCGCCGCCTCCGGGCTGCCCAGCGGATAGGTCCTGTAGGGAAGCCGGTTGCGGCTCGCGAACTCGGCGATCCGCCGTACGTTACGGTCGTCGTCCTCGCCGATCAGCACGAGCGTGCCGTCGTGCGAGTCGAGCTGCCGCCGTCGCCGTGCGGCGAGGACTGTGATGATGATGTCCGACATCTCCGGGATCTCGGACATCAGTCGCAGCATTTCGGGGCGCGGCACCACGGTGACGACCGTATCCGCGCTCGCCCGCATGGGCATCGACCAGACGCCGCCGTTCAGGAACGAGATCTCGCCCATGAACTGGGTCGGACCGAGGGTGGATAGGAGATGGCGCTCGTCCGTGAAGGGATTCACGACTTCGATTTCGCCGGCCTCGACATACACGAAGCGATCGGCTGGATCACCGGCACGGACGAGAAAGGCGCCGGCGGGGTAATGCTTCTCGGCCCCGATCGCCCGCAAGGCGGCGACATGCGATGCAGCGAGGGGGATACGCTGCATCTCACGCAGGTCACGGCCGATCGTTTCCATGCGTCGCTTCCGTCACAGGCTATCCGCTGCGGCGCAGCATCGATGGCTCAGCCGCTATAAGCAAGACCTTCAGCGGGGGACGATTGTTTGATCGAAGCCCGTGGCTTGAAGTGGCTTGCGTGGATCTGCAACTCGGCCTTGGCCCACGTCCGCTTCAGAGAAGCCGGCGAAAATCCTTAAATGGCAGGGATGGGCGCACAGCCGAACGTCCGGTTTTGCGCGCTCAGGCCATCCGGCATGACGTGGTCTGGCCGTAAGCGGAACGGCCGCTTCGGAGAATGCCGGCCGGAAAAGCGGACAGCCTCCTATCGACCCTTTGCAGGCTTTCGGAATGTCTGCTTATCGGCGACTTAATTCGCCCCAAATGGCCAAGTTTGGCCGAAAGCTGTCTGACTGTTTTCAGGCGAGCAACGAGGTGAAGCAGATTTTTCCGCTTGTAATCTCGCCGACAGAAGCATGCCGTCCGGCTGTGTGATCACGCCAGCATCGCTCGATTGATCCGGGGAGGTGGAACGCGTTCAGAACGTCAGGCGTGCCGTCAGCACGAACGTCCGACCTGGACCGGGCGTGGCCGAGCCGTAACCAGAGACGCTCTCGAAGTTCTTGGTATCGGCGATGTTATAGACGTTGAGCTGCAACGCCGCGTTTTCGGTAAGCCGGTAGGTGGCCAGTGCGTCGAACCGCCAATAGCCGGGCACGAGGGCGGTGTTCGCCGAACTGGTGAAGCGCTCGCCCACATAGTACGCGCTGCCGCCGACCGTCAGGCCCGGCAGGATCAGGTAGGTGCTGGTGAGCGCGAACGTGTTGTGCGGCGTGTTGGCCAGGATGTTGCCCGGCGTCGACACGAAGGCGCCCGTGGTATTCTGGGCGCTCTTCAGGACGCGGCCGTCCAGATAGGTGTAGCCGCCGAACACACTCCACGCGTCCGTGATCTTGCCGGCAACGCCAAGCTCGAAGCCCTGCACACGCGTGGTGCCGACCGTCGAATAGATACCGTTCGTTGAGTCGACGGCTTCGATCGCGTTCTGCTGGGTGACCTGGAACACAGCGCCCGTCAGGCTGAGCTGACTATCGAACAGGTCGTACTTGGCGCCGGCCTCATAGGTCTCGTTGGTGGTCGGCTTGAGGTTCTGCTGGCCGCCGGTGATCGTCAGGTACTCGCTCGATGGGTCGAACGAGGTTCCGTACATGAAGTAAACGCTGGCGTTGTCGACTGGATGAACGACGGCGCCTGTCCGCCAGCTGACGAACTGCACCTTGTTGACGACGTTGTACGGCGTCGTCGCGTTCAGCGGGCCGGTCTCTATGTAGCTCGGCGTCCGAACGGTCGCCGCGTGCTGGTGGACCGAGAGATCGTCGTACCGAAGGCCGCCCAGGATCTCAAGGTAGCGGTTGATCTTGACCTGATCGCTCGCATAGACGCCGACCGTGTTGCCGACGTCGTAGGTGTCCGTACTGCTGATTGGAACGACACCCGGACTGGTCGGATAGGGATTGGGGAAACCGACGTTGACACGTGAACCACCCGTGATGTTGGTCCGGTACTGGTCGCGGGTCTCCTGACTGAGCTCGATCCCGCTCAGCAGCGTGTGCTGAAGGCCGAACGTATCGATGTGGCCGACGAGATCGGTCTGGTTCGTGAACAGCGTGTTGACGGTGTGGTTCTGGAAGTCGTTCGTGTTGTTCACGTACAGGCTGCCCAGTGGACGCGCGAACAGGGCCGCACTCGAAAGCGCCGCGCCGCCGGTGGCCTGCCCGTACAGGTTCGTACCGTTGACCTGGACACCGCGGACGCGCACGAACCGATCGATCAGCGAGTAGCGCGTGGTGTTGGTGATGCTCCAGTCCTGATCGAACGTGTGCTTGTACTGCAGCGTGCCGATATGGGCGTCGACCTGCTCGGTGTCGGAGAAGCCCGGGCTGAGGCGGCCGAAGTAAGTGTTCTTCGAGACCGGTGCCGGTCGGCCATAGTAAGTGCCGAAGTAGCCGCCCGGCAGAACCGGGATGCCGTAATCCGGGATATTATTGTCCTTCTGGTAGATGTAGCTGACAGTGACCTGATCGTCCGGTGTCAGGTTCGCCCGAAGCGAAGGGGCGACGCCGAAGCGTGTGGTGTTGATGTGGTCGCGGCCGGCGACATCCGTATCGTTGGCAAGGAATGCGAGGCGGATGGCGGAGTCGCCCAGGACCGTGTTGATGTCCCCGGTGACGCGCGCGCCCGGTGCGCTGTAGCCCGACGCGTCGATCTGCACCTTGTCGGCGGCGAAGAATGGCAGCTTGCTGGTGACGTTGACGACGCCGCCGGTCGAACCGCGCCCGAACAGGAACGAGGACGGACCTTTGAGCACCTCGACGCTCTCGATGCTGAACGTGTCGCGCGTGTACCAGCCAGGGTCGCGGACGCCGTCGCGGTAGAAGTCGTTGCGGGCGGAGTAGCCGCGGATGTTGATGTTGTCGCCCTGCGTGCCGCCCTCGCCACCGAACATGGTGATGCCGGGCACATTGCGCAGCGTCTCGACAAGCGTCGAGTCGCGCTGATCCTGGATGAGCTGCTGCGGGACGACCGTGATGCTCTGAGGGGTGTCGAGGATCGGGGTCGGCAATCGCTGCAGCTGAAGCTGCCGGGGGTTGTATGGCGAGCCTGTGGGCGGTCCCGACGTGGTGACGTCGAGCTGGTCCATGACGATCGACATGGCCTCTTGCCCTGCTGCCGGCGCAGCGACGAAGGCCAGCGAGGCTGCGCCGAACGCAGCCTGCGAGAGGCGGGTCAATCCGGCTGCGCGAGGGCTGGATCCATTGTCGAATGAGGAGCTGACCCCATCATCGGCGGCCGAGAAAAGTTCGGCGATCAGTTCCTGCTTCTTCATAACAATTCCAGGATACCCGCCCCGTACGTATCTGCCGGGTATCTTAATCCGCATTCTAATATCAATCGGAATCTTTGTGTCATAAATCTTCTGCTGCTATTTATTGATTATAATAATTCAAAACTGACGATATACTAGATGAATTCTAAGCTAGCTGATTTGCTTTCGATGGAGTCTTGAACCAAGACCGGCCGGCGGTGACCGAGCGGGTGCAAGACCGATGGCGTTTGAACGACCCCCTTCCTGGCGCACGATGTTCCGCAAGGTGCATCTGTGGCTCGGGATCGGCTTGGCGCTCCTGATCGTGCCGATCACGCTCACCGGCTTGGTCCTCGTGTTCGATGACGAGATCGACGAGGTCCTCAATCCCAGCCTCTACGCGACCACCGGCACGGCCGTGGCTCGTCCCGCGGACGAGTACATGCAGGGCGCAAGCGAGGCCGTGGGCGGGCGAGCTGCGATGCTGCGCTGGCCAGACGGAGAAGGCAGGCCGGTTACCGTCATGGTCCGCCTCCAACCCCCACCATCCGCGGTTGAGCGCAAGCTGGACGGTGAGCGTGGCACCAACCGGAGCGGCAGGCCCGAGGGCCAGGCCGGCAACAGGCGGCCGCCCAGCCGTCTCGTCTATCTCGACCCACCGACCGGCGCGGTGCTCGGCATCAAGGACTTCCGTAATTCGTTGATCGGGCAGGTCCACGTCTTCCACGAGAACCTGATGGTTCCGGAGTACTCCGGCCGCGCCATCGTCGGCTGGACGGGCGTCGCGCTGCTGCTGCTGTCGTTGACCGGGCTGGTCCTCTGGCTGCCGCGCAATGCGCGCCTCATGCGCGCCTTCGCCTGGCGCCGGGGCCCAACGATGAGCATCAACCTGCACCACCTCGCGGGCTTCTGGATCTCGATCCCCTTGGGATTGATGGCGCTCACCGGCATCGTGCTGGCCTTCCCGCCGCAGGCGAGCGCAGTGCTGAACGCGTTGGACACGCCGCAGCCACCTGTCAGGCGCACCGGCGCCGATCCACTCATGCCGCACCCGGCACTCACGGCGGAACGTGCCATTGAGATCGGGAAGGACGCTGCCGAACCCGAGACACCGCGGATGCTCGCTGCGCCCAGCATCACCACGAGGGCGTGGCGCTTGGAAGTCGAGGCTCCAGATGGCACGCGGCACTCGATCAGCATCGACGACGCGACCGGGCAAGCGACGCTGGAACGACCGCCGCGCCGCGGGGATGTCATAGGCACCTGGATGCGACGCGTGCATGAGGGCCGCTCATACGGCCCGATCTGGGCCACGCTGGCGGGCCTCTGCGGGGTCCTGCCGACGCTTCTGGCGATCACCGGCGTACTGATGTGGCTGCGGAAGCGGCGCAACAAGGCGGCGCTGCGGGGTGGCACCTCCGCATTGACTAACTCGCGTCTGATGCCCGCCGAGAGCGCCTAGCCAAACGGACCCATCCCATGCTCGTACATATCCCGCAGGTGCTCAGCGCAGATCAGGTCGCCCGCTGCCGTGCGATCATGGATCGTGCTGCCTGGACCGACGGCCGGGTCACCGCCGGGTTCCAGTCGGCGCAGGTCAAGAAGAACCTTCAGCTGCCGGAGGGCACTCCGGAGGCTCGCGAGCTCGGCGACATGGTCCTGCTCGCGCTCAAGCGTAGCCCGCTGTTCCTCTCGGCCGCGCTGCCGCAAACCGTGTTCCCACCTTTGTTCAACCGGTATGACGCCGGCATGACCTTCGGCGCACACATCGACAACGCCATCCGGCAGTCGCTGGACGGCCAGCGCATCCGGACCGACATCTCGGCGACGCTGTTCCTCAGTGGGACGGACGAGTACGACGGCGGCGAGCTGACGGTCGAGGACACCTACGGCAGCCACGCCGTCAAACTTCCTGCCGGTGATCTGGTAATCTATCCAGCCGACAGCCTGCACAACGTCACGCCGATCACGCGCGGCTCACGAGTGGCCTCCTTCTTCTGGATCCAGAGCCTGATCCGCGACCGGACCCGCCGGGCCCTGCTGTTCGACCTCGACACTTCGATCCGGCATCTGACCCGCGACGTACCGGGACACGAGGCCCTGGTGTCTCTGACGGGGACCTATCACAACCTGCTTAGGCAATGGGCCGAGACGTGACGTGCTTCGTCGATGCGATCAGCCTTTGCCGCAGCCGCCTGCACATCAGCACGCTCCATTCGAATATTCGCCCTTCCACGAGCAAGGCGTCGCCGCTTCACATACGGCGGTACCGCTAAGCTGCGGGCGACTGTCAGCGGCTGGTTCGAGGCGCCTACGTCCGCTTCCGCAGTTGAACGTGTACAGTCGGGGTCTCCGCGCTGAACGCGGAGCCGAAGGTCCGCTTCCGGGCGTCAACCCAACTTCCGCTGCCCACCCAACCCGGCCGTTCACCGGCGCCTACCAACACGGCCGATGCTGGCCGAAAGCCGCCTATCCGCTTCGGAGAAAGTCGGGCGGAAAAGCGGACAGGCTCCTACCGACCCAACCCAGACGCCTGGGCCGCCGTCATCCCTTCTCCGAAGCGGACGTTCGTCAGCCGTCCGGCAACTTCGGCTCGGGGCGGCTTCCAGACCTTCAGCCAAAACCGCTGGAATGATCGCTCGTCCCCGACCGCTGCC
>NZ_JAKSYK010000089.1:0-424 GCF_022829425.1 Methylobacterium sp. J-072
GACACCGGGGGCGGGGCGTTGGGCGGCCAGGGCGGCCCAGCCCTCGACGGTGTTCGCCACCTGCCACGGCTTGTGGCCGGGCTTGCTGCCGGGCTTGGCGGGAGAGCCGTGGGGCGGGGCCGCATGCAGGGGGATGTCCAGGGACGCATTGACGGCAACGATGCCGGCCACGGGCCGCGTACCGGCATCGGGCCCGGTCTCGGATGTGCTCTCGGGTGCACCCTTGAATGTGGGCTTGGGTGTGCTCGTAGGTGCGGTCTTGGCTTAGCGTCGGGGTTTGCTGCATGATGTTCGTCCAGGGCGCGACCAGCTTCCTGATCCTGCGCTTCCTGCTCGGCGCGGCCGAGGCCGGGTTCTACCCGGGGGTGATCCTGTACCTGACCTACTGGTTTCCGAAGGCGTATCGCGCCCGGATCTTCGGCGC
>NZ_JAKSYK010000101.1:0-23305 GCF_022829425.1 Methylobacterium sp. J-072
TTGAGAGCCAGGACATGGCGTCTGGCCGGTCTGCACGGCCCTTTTCCCGGGCGCATGCCGCGTCAGCGGAATGCGACCCGGGCCCCAGCTCTTTCAAGCGGTCGTGCCGGGCACCAGCACCGGGCGCCGAGCCCGTCTGCACGGCCGTGTGCCCGGGCGGACGCGGCGCAAGCGGAATGCGACCCGAGACCCAGCACACGCCGGCGCGCAGCGGCCGTCCGATCGGCCTGTGCCGCTGGCGCGGCGCTTCGTGTGCTGGGTCCCGGCTCAGGTTCCGCTTCGCTTCACCTGTCCGGGAAAGGGGCGCGCGTGATCTGCTCGGGAGCGCTGATCCCATGACACGCACGGGGCCCAACACTTTGAAAGCGCTGGGTCGGAGACCTTTTTCGGGTCCAGGGCAGAGCCCTGGTCTCTCGGGGGCCAAATCCTAGAGGTCTTGCCCCGAACCCCGCCAAAGGGCACGGCCCTTCGGAAACCCGGTTCAGCGGGACTGGGTGTCGGTCAGCTGCGCGATGGAGCGGGCGCCGCGCTGCTTGAACAGCAGGTCGAGGCCTTCCAGCATCAGGGCGTGCATCTTGGTCCGCTCGGCATAGGCCAGGTCCCGGAGCTGGTCGTAGACCGGCGGCTCCAGATAGACCGACATCTGCCGGGCGCGCTGCTTCAGCGTGGCGGCCGGCTTCGCCGCCGGGGGCGCGAGCGTCAGCGTCACGATCTCGGCGCCCTGCGGCCGGGCCGCGTGCCGGTCCGGCGGGTTCGCCGAGGCGACGATCGCCGCGAGGCTGAGCTTAGGCGGCTTGGACATGCTGGCCCGTCCTCAGCGACTGCGTGCGGCGCTCGATCCAGGCCCAGAGGCGGCGGACCTCCCCGGCGGCCTGGCCCTTGGGGTTGAACTCGGTGACGCCCTGGCCGAGGCCGATCGCGTCCTGGTGGTCGGTGCGGGCGACGATGTTCACGTCGGGCAGGATGCCGAGCACGGCGAGCCCGTCGGCCGCGTCCCGGACCCGGTAGGAGCGGGGCGGGGTCTGGTTCAGCACGAAGGCGAATTTCTTCTCGAGCCGGTAGACCGCCGCGAGCGTCGGCTTGAACGCCCGCAGGTCGGCCGGCGTCGGCCGGCACGGGATGATGCAGAGATCCGCCGCGCGAATCGCCGAGAGCGTGCCGGTGGAATCGACCCCCGGCGTGTCGATGAACACGAAATCGTAGGCGGATTCACGCAGGCGCTCCATCACGGCGTCGATCTGCGTCGCGTCGATCTGGGCGACCTCGGGACCGTCGGCGGTGCGGTGGTCGAGCCAGTCCGAGATCGTGGCCTGGCGGTCCATCTCCAGGATGCAGACCGTGTGGCCCGCCTCCCGGGCGGCGACCGCCAGGGAGATGCACAGCGTGCTCTTGCCGCTGCCGCCCTTCTGCGTGACGAAGGTGATCGCTTTCATCCTGGGCGTCCTCCAGAAGGCCCCGCGCATCCGCCGGGGCGCGGGCAATCCGAATTGCCGCACCCGCGCCGGGCAACCTCAGGTACATGATCACGGGCTGCCGCGATCCTGTGACCCAAGGATGTCGTGCGGCAGGTTGGGGGCGTCATGGTTAACGACTCGTTAAAGCAGGTCCCACTCACTTGGGCGGCCGGACCGAGCCAGGATTCGCGGACATGACAGGCATTCTAAACTTCAGGTTAACATTTGTGGTGTCTAATTCCTGAACGGCCTTTTCAGCCGCTATAGGATACCGTAGCGTTAGGATCGCCGGCGCCGGGACTGCGATGGATTTGATAACCTCAGGTTTGGCGGCGTTCGACAGCCCGGCAAGGAATGGCATGGCCGAAGCCCCGATCCCGCAATCCGTCCTCGATGCTTCCGGCGTGGTCGGTACGTGGGTCCACGATCATTGGGCCGACCGGCTGGCGCTCTCGGCCTCCCTGGCGGGGCTGCTCGGCCTCGACCCGGTGGCGGCGGCCACCGGCGTGTCCCTGGCGGTGTTCCTGGACCGGACCCATCCGGAGGATCGCATCCGGATCGAGAGCTACCTGCACGCCGTGTCCGAGACCGGCGGCACCCTGGAGGCGGAGTTCCGCACGCGGGACACCCGCAGCGGCATCCGCACTCTGCTGATGCGCGGCCGGATCGACCGCGATCCCACGGGCCGCACCCTGCAGGGCCAGGGCATCGCCATCGACCGGACCGAGGTGCAGTCGGCCAACCTCGTGCAGAGCGAGCGGGTCGTGAACCGGATGGCCGAGCACGTCATCGCCCTACGCGACCTCGCCCAGGCCCTGCAGCGGCCGGTGCTGGTCGAGCAGATCGAGCGCCTGATGATCGCGATCGGTTTCGAGCTCGCTAGCTTCCTGCCCGAGCCGGAGGACGAGCCGCGCCACTGAGCGCGTCTCCCCGGAAGCGCGATTGATCGCGCCCGCGCCCACAAGCTACTGTCCCGGCAACACATTGCCGGGAGGACGCCGATGGCCCGCGACACGATCTACGACCGCGATCTCGACCGCGTGCCGGCCAACCACCAGCCGTTGACCCCCCTGCTCTATCTCGACCGGGCGGCGCGGGTGTTCCCCGAGCAGGTCGCCGTGATCCACGGCCCCCTCCGGCGCTCCTACCGGGACCTCTACGCCCGCGCCCGCCGCCTGGCCTCGGCGCTGGCGCGGCGCGGGCTCGGCCGCGGCGACACCGTGGCGGCCTTCCTCGCCAACACCCCCGAGATGGTCGAGTGCCATTACGGCGTGCCGATGACCGGGGCGGTGCTCAACACCCTCAACACCCGCCTCGACGCCGCCGCGATCCGGTTCTGCCTGGAGCACGGCGAGGCCAAGGTGCTGATCACCGACCGGGAATTCGCGAAGACCGCCGCGGCGGCGCTCGACGGCCTGGAGCCCAGACCCTTCGTCATCGATGTCGACGATCCGGAGTATGACGGGCCGGGCGCGCGGCTCGGGGAGACGGATTACGAAACCTTCCTGGCGGGGGGCGACCCGGAGCACGATTGGCAGCTGCCCGGCGACGAGTGGGACGCGATCGCGCTGAACTACACCTCGGGCACCACCGGCGACCCGAAGGGCGTGGTCTACCATCACCGGGGCGCGGCGCTGCTGGCGCTCGGCAACGTCATCACCGGCGGGCTCGGGCAGCACCCGGTCTATCTCTGGACGCTGCCGATGTTCCACTGCAACGGCTGGTGCTTCCCCTGGACCCTGTCGATCGTGGCCGGCACCCATGTCTGCCTGCGCCAGGTCCGGGCGGAGGCGCTCTACCGGCTGATGGCCGAGCACGAGGTCACGCATCTCTGCGGCGCGCCGATCGTGATGCAGATGCTGATCAACGCCCCCGATGCCGAGCGCCGGGACCTGCCCCGGCGGGTGGCGTTCTTCACCGCGGCGGCGCCCCCGCCCGAGGCGGTGCTGGCCGGCATGTCCGAGGCCGGGTTCGACGTGACCCACCTGTACGGGCTGACCGAGAGCTACGGCCCGGCGGTGGTCAATGCCTGGCACGCGGATTGGGACGCCCTGGCGGCGGACCAGCGGGCGGCCAAGAAAGCCCGCCAGGGGGTGCGCTACCCGGTGCTGGAGGCCCTCGACGTGCGCGACCCGGAGACGCTCGCGCCGGTGCCCGCCGACGGCACGACGATCGGCGAGGTGATGATGCGCGGCAACGTGGTGATGCGCGGCTATCTCAAGAACCCGGCGGCCACGCAGGCCGCGTTCAAGGGGGGCTGGTTCCGCACCGGCGATCTCGGGGTGAAGCACCCGGACGGCTACGTCCAGCTCAAGGACCGGTCGAAGGACATCATCATCTCGGGGGGCGAGAACATCTCGTCGATCGAGGTCGAGGACGCCCTGTTCAAGCACCCGGCGGTGTCGGCCGCCGCAGTGGTCGCCAAGCCGGACGCCAAATGGGGCGAGACGCCCTGCGCCTTCGTCGAGCTGAAGCCGGGGGCGACGCCGAGCGCCGACGAGTTGATCCAATGGTGCCGGGGGCGGCTGGCCGCCTACAAGCTGCCTCGCCACGTGATCTTCGGCGAGCTGCCGAAGACCTCCACCGGCAAGGTCCAGAAATTCATCCTGCGCGAGCGGGCCCGCCAGGACGGAACCTGAGGCGGAACCGGTCAGGCCTGCGGGGGCTGCCGACGCTCGGCGTGGGCCGGCACGCGCACGGTCTTGGCCACGGACTTGGCCGCGCGCAGATCGGCCGCGATCTGGGCGATGAAGGCCTGAATCGACACGAGGCTGAACAGGCTGATCGAGGCGACCAGGGCGGCCGAAACCAGGATCTTAGCGGTAGCGGGGTCCACGGCGTGACGTCCTTGACTGGGTCTCGCCGCGGGCTGCCCGGGCGAGGGGCGCCGATCACGGCGCCTGCGATAACCGGAAGGTGGGCGTGCGGCCGCGGTTTCACCAGCGTCGCCGTGATGGACCTGGCATGCGTCTGGGTTCGGGCTCTCGGTGTCGGAACCGGCTCCTGCGTCAACCGGAGGTGCTGGCCGAACGCCTCGTTTCCCGCAATAAGCCCGCCCGATGCGGGGATCGCATCCGGGGGAGAGACGTATGGCCGGCAAGGGGATCTCGGGGGGCATCGCCGGCTGCGTTCTAGGGGGCATCGCCGGCTGCGTTCTGGGAGGCGCGCTCGCCGTTCAGGCCGCGATCCTGGCGGCGGGGCCGGTCCAGGCTCAGGAACCTGCCCAGCAACCCACTCAAGAGCCGGTCACCCGGGCCGGCTATTTCTACATCGGCGGGCGGTATCAAAAGCTCGGCGACAAGACCGTGATGGTCGGCCAGATGTTCGTGCAGTCGCGCACGCCCGCCCGGATCACCCAGCCCTACCCGGTGGTGATGGTGCATGGCCTGGCCCAGACCGGAGTGAACTACCTCGCCACCGCCGATGGCCGGCCGGGCTGGGTGCAGCGCTTCGTCGAGAAGGGCTATCAGGTCTACGTGGTCGACCAGGTCGGGCGCGGGCGCTCGGGCACCAACCCGGAGGTCTATGGCCCTTACGACCGGCTCGGCACCCGCAGCCTCGAGAAGACCTACACGGCCCCGGAGGTCTACGACCTGTTCCCGCAGGCCAAGCTCCACACGCAATGGCCGGGCGGGACCGGCGTGCAGGGCAATGCCGGCTTCGACCAGTTCTTCGCCAGCCAGGTCCCGTTCCTGGCCAACAGCCAGCAGACGGAAGAGCTCGTCGACCCGGCCCTGTTGGCGCTTCTGGAGAAGGTCGGGCCGGCGATCCTGCTCACCCACGGCCAGGGGGCGCTGTTCGGCTGGGCGGCCTCGGATGCGAGGCCCGACCTGGTGAAGGCCCATGTCACCGTGGAGCCGAACGGGCCGCCCTTCTTCGACGTGCAGTTCCGCGGCGGCAAGGAGTTCTGGGAGAAGTCCGGGGATGGCCGCGCCCGTGCCTACGGGCTGACCCGGATGCCGCTGACCTTCGATCCGCCGGTCAGGGCGCCGGAGGATCTGGTGGTGGCGCAGCAGGCCAAGGTGCCCGACCCCAAGGCTTCCGATGCCAAGGCGTCTGACCCCAGGGCTTCTGACGCCAAGCCGGCGGACGGCCAGATCCGCTGCTGGCTGCAGGCCGACCCCGCCCGGACCCTGCCGAACCTCGCCAAGGTGCCGACCGCATTGGTGACCGCCGAGGCCTCGTTCCACGCCACCTACGATGCCTGCACGGCCGCGTTCCTGACCCAGGCCGGCGCCAGGCCCGACACGATCCGGCTGGCCGACCAGGGCCTGCACGGCAACGGCCACATGGTGATGCTGGAGACCAACAGCGACGCCGTGGCGGACGCCGTGGCCAGCTGGCTCGGGACCCGCGTGAAGTAGTGTTTCGGGACCGGACGCCGCGGCCCGTTCGGCGGCGTCCACAGGCATCTCCGCCGCCCCTTCGCAGCAGCGCCCTGCCCGCTCCCGTGCCGCCCCAGGGGCGCCTCAGGGGCGCCTCTAACGCTGCGTGTCGTAACCGCAACAGCCATCGCCTTCTGCGTGCGGACCGCTTGCGGCCAAGCCTGGCTGCACGTACTGCGTGTAGCAGAAAGCTGAATAATAACAGCAGTTTATCACAGTTCTAAAGAGCGGGACAGCCCCGCCGGGACCGCCCCCGGCGAACGCGGTCGGCTGTCCGCGGGGTCGCACAGGGTCCAGTCAGATGAGAGCCGTCCATCCCCGTTCCGGCGCCCTGCGCGCCCTCGTCGCCGGTGCCTCCCTGGCCGTGCTGGCGCAGGCCGTGCCGGCTTTGGCCCAGGATGCGACGCCGCCGCGTCCGCGCGCCAACAACCTCGGCAGCCAGACCGCGCAGTCGAGCGTGCAGCTCGAGGAGCTGAGCGTCACCGGAGAGGGCGGCGCGAACCGGACCGGCCCGGTGCGCGAGGATCCGCGCGGCCCGATCACCGGCTTCGTCGCCAAGCGCTCGCTCACCGCCACCAAGACCGACACGCCCCTGATCGAGACGCCGCAATCGATCACCGTGATCGGGCGCCAGCAGCTCGACGCGCAGAAGCCCCAATCGGTCTCGGAGGCGATCCAGTACGCGCCCGGCGTGTTCGGCAGTCCCTTCGGACCGGACACGCGCCAGGACTTCTTCCTGATCCGCGGCTTCACCACCAACGATACCGGCCTGTACAAGGACGGCCTGCAGCTTCTGAACTTCGGCTTCGGCGGCTTCCAGCTGGAGACGTTCGGCCTGGAGCGCATCGAGGTGCTGCGCGGGCCCTCCGCCGTCCTGTTCGGCGCCGGCAATCCAGGCGGCGTCGTCAACCTCGTGAGCAAGCGCCCGCCCCTCGACCCGCTCCGCTACATCGAGGCCGGCGGCGGCTCCTTTGGCCAGAAGTACTTCGCCTTCGATCTCGGCGGCCCGGCCGACGCGGAGGGGCACTGGTTCTACCGGCTGACCGCCATCGGGCGGAACGGCGGCACCCAGGTCGACGGGGTCGAGGACAATCGCGGCTACATCGCGCCGTCCTTCACCTACAAGCCGGACGGGGCCACGACCTTCACGATCCTGTCGAGCTTCCAGCACGACGAGACCGGCCGCATCAACGCGTTCCTGCCCTATTACGGCACGGTGCGCCCGCAGGCCGAGGGCCTGCGCATTCCGCGCTCGTACAACACCCAGGACAACATCCAGAACCGGTACCGGCGCACGCAGGCCTTCATCGGCTATGAGTTCGAACACGTGTTCGACGACGTCTGGACGGTGCGCCAGAACGCGCGCTACGCGATCTCGCAATCCTACGACAACTCGCTCAGCGGCGGCATCGGCTACCTGGATCCGACCACGCAGACGCAGCTCAGCCGCTATCGCTTCCAGGCGGCCTCGACGGCGCGCCAGCTCAACGTCGACACGCAGGCGGTCGCGCGGTTCAGCGACGGCCTGTTCGGCCACACGTTCCTGATGGGCGTCGACTACAAGTACTTCACCCTGAACGACAACCAGGGCACGTTTTTCGGCGTCGATCCGTTCAACCTGGCCGCACCGAACTTCGTCAGCCCGGCCGGTCCGGTCACGCCCTACCTGGTCAATTTCGACCAGTTCCAGCAGACCGGCATCTACGTGCAGGATCAGATCAAGCTCACGCCCGAGCTGACCCTGATCGCCTCCGGCCGCGGCGACTTCACCACCAACGAGGTCAACAACAAGCTCGCCAGCCCGATCTCACGCACGACCCAGAACGCCAACGCGGCGACCGAGCGCTTCGCGCTGATCTACAACTTCGACTTCGGCCTCGCGCCCTACGTCTCGTACGCGACCTCGTTCAACCCGCAGGTGGGCACCAACGCCTTCAGCCAACCGTTCAAGCCGACCACGGGCGAGCAGTACGAGGCCGGCGTGAAGTACCAGCCGCCGGGCACGGATATCTTCGTCACGGCCGCGTTCTTCGACCTCGCGCTCAACAACTCGCTCACCACCGACCCGAGCAACGTCAACAACTCGCTCCAGCTCGGGCTGACGCGCTCGCGGGGCTTCGAGGGTTCGCTCACGGCCAGCATCACGCCCGAGCTCAACGTGGTCGCCTCGGTGACGACCTACGACCTGAAGATCGAGCAGGGCGACAATGTCGGCCGGACGCCGGCGGGCGTGCCGCAGACCTTCGCGTCGGTGTTCGGCGACTACACGATCCCCACGGGCGAGTTCGCGGGCTTCGGCGTCGGCGGCGGCGTGCGCTACGTCGGGTCCTCCTTCGCGACGACCGACAACACGCTGAAGGTGCCCGAGCGCGTGCTGTTCGACACGCTGGTGCACTACACCAGCGGCAACTGGCGCTTCGCCATCAACGCCGCCAACATCTTCGACAAGCGCTTCGTCTCGTCCTGCACGTCGATCAACGCCTGCTTCTACGGCGAGGCGCGACGGGTCACCGCGAGCTTGAGCTACAAGTGGTGAGGCAGCCGCCTCGCCGATCTTGAGGCGGCACGCGAACGTCGCGTTTTAAGCGATAGAAATATAAGGTTTTTTGCTGGATTCGTTTGAGGCGCTTTGCTGCTGGGATCGATCGTTTCGGACGGCGCTGGTCAGCTCCGATGACACGCGCCCAGCCTTCGCCAGGACCAGAGCCGAGACGACGGCGGCAAGCGGGTGACGGGGCGCAGCGAGAGGCCCTAAAGGCATCCCGGATGTCCGAGGACGCTTCAGCACCCACCCTGTCATCCCGGGGCGCCGCAGGCGAGCCCGGGATCCAGAGCCGCCGACGGTGCAAGTCACTGATCCGACAGTGGTTCTGGATCCCGGGCTCCGCTTCGCGGCCCCGGGATGACGGGGGTGCTGGCAGAACGGCCCAGGCAAGGACGCCGCGTCATCGGGCAGGCGGGACGCTCCGCTGCGCCCTGCCGCCAACGCCCTGAAACCCGGTCCCGTCACCCCGCCACGGGCGCCGGCCCGGAGAGGCGGGTCGGCAGTGTGTCGATGCGTAAGGATCGGCGCAGGCGCCGGGAGAGGGCGTCCACCGCCACCGTCACCAGGGCGGTGGCGGCGATCAGCACCAATGCCACGTCGAGGCGCAGCTCCGAGATCGCGGCATCGACGTAGAAGCCCAGCGTCGTCACCCCCAGGATGCCGAAGATCGCGCTCTCGCGCAGGATCAGCTCCCAGCGGTAGAGCAGATAGGCCAGGAACTGGCCGTAGAGGCGCGGCACCGTCTCGTAGGCGTAGAGGTTCAGGCCCCGGGGCGCGTCGGCCCGGTAGGGCAGCGCGTCGGCGTGCCGGCCCATCAGGTAGGCGACGATCCCGGCATTGTGCAGCGCCAGCGCGAGGATCGCCGGCAGCATCGAGGGGCCGAGCAGCTGCAGGCCGCAATAGGCCAGCATGTATTCCGGCGTCGAGCGCACCACCACGAGGAGCACCCGGCCGAGCGGCCGCCCGAGGGGGCCGGTGAAGCGCCGGGCGGTGAGCGGGAACAGCACCAGCGCCCCGAGCGCGGTCGCCGCCAGGGCGATCTGCGCCAGGATCAGGGTCTGGATCGTGCCCGGCAGGATCTGGTCCGTGAGGATCGGGCGCAGCCACGCCCAGAGCCGCGCCCAGGTCTCGGGATCGGCGAGCGCCGCGCCGCGCAAAGGCGCCGGCACGATGTCGTGGCCGAGGAAGCGCGCGAGGCTCGGCCCCACCGCGGCGTTGCCGATCGCCGGGGGCAGGGCCAGCGGCGCGGCGATGAGCAGGAGTGGCACGGTCCAGCCGCGGATCCAGAGCCGGCGGGTGCCGATCAGCCCATAGAACACCAGGAGCAGCGCCCCGGCCTCGGCGTAGCGGCCCTGGCGGAAGGCGGATTCGAGGTAAAACCCCATGGTCGGCAGGCCGATGAAGCCGAGCACCAGGCTGGAGCGCAGGCCGCATTCGAGCCGGTAGAGGCTGTAGTCGCGCATCCGCCCGGCGACCTCGGGCAGGCGCGCGTACAGGAAGGCCGAGACCGCGCCGGTGCCCACGGGCAGCACCCGGAGCGCGGCGAGATCGGCCTCCTCGAGGATCTCGGCATAGACCTTGGCGCAGATGCCCGCGTAGGGCAGCGCGATGGCGAGCACGCCGGTGGCGGCCGAGAGCCCGAACACCTGCATCAGCAGCAGCGCCCAGAACAGCTCGTGCACGGCGCGAAAGCCCGCACAGGCGAGCCGCACGGTCCGCGAGCGCGCGAACGGGATCGCCAGCAGCAGGCCGGTCCCGGCCCCGAGCCCGACCCCCAGCACCGCGAAGGCCACCGTGTAGACGACGCTCCAGCCCTCGACCGACAGGAAGTCCGGCCGGAACAGGCCGTCGAGCAGGCGGGCGAGATCGGCCCACGGGTGCAGGGTGGTGACGTGCAGGTCCGCGACCAGCAGGCCGGCGAGCGCGGCCGCCAGGAACCAGCGGCTCACCGCCGCGTAGCCGGGCCGCCGGAGGGCGAGCCGCATCAGGCGGCCTCGTAATAGGGGCGCAGCCGGGCCGGATCGAGGCTTTGGGCCGGCGCGTCGAGGACGATGCGGCCGGCCTCCAGCACCACGATCCGGTCGGTATGGGCGAGCGCCAGGGTCACGTCGTGGAGCGCCAGGATCAGGGTCTCGTGGCTGCCCGCCATCTCGGCCAGGATCCGCGCGCCCTGCTGGCGGTCCAGGGCCGAGACCGGCTCGTCGCCCACCAGGATCGGCCGGCCGTTATAGAGGGCGCGGGCCACCGAGACGCGCTGCTGCTGGCCGCCCGACAGCGCGCCGGCCTTCGCCCAGAGTTTCTCCGCCAGGCCGACCCGGTCGAGGATCTTTTGCACGGCGTCGATGTCGGCCTGGGCCGGGCGGACCAGGGTGCGGAGGTTGTGCAGGGTCGAGCGCCGGTCGAGCCGGCCCATATAGACGTTGTGGAACACCGTGAGGGTCCGCACCAGGGCGGCCGCCTGCGGCACCAGCGCGACCTTCTCGGGCGCCTGCGCCTGGATCAGCCCGATCAGGGTCGACTTGCCGGCGCCCGAGCGGCCCATCAGGGCGACGCGCTCGCCCGCCCGCACGGTCAGGTCGATGCCCGACAGGACCGGGTGGCCGCCATAGGAGGCCGCGGCGTTCTCCAGGACGATCGCCGCCCGGGCCTCGGCCGCCACCGTCTCAGTCCAGCAGGCCGGTGGAGCGGCCGACCTCGACCAGGGGCTCGTAGGCGGCGTTGGTGACCGGGATGAATTTCGACCGGCCGAACGGCTCCAGGATCGCCGGGTCGGTGATGCCGACGAGGGCGCCCTTGAGCGTCTCGGTGAAGCCGGGGCCGTAGGTCCGGTCGACGTCGCCGCGCACGGTCCATTGGTAGTCCGGGAAAGTCGGGCTCTCCCAGATCACCGAGACCGCCTTCGGGTCGACCTTGCCGGCCTTGGTGTCGAGGTCCCAGACCGCGTAGTCGACCGCGCCGACCGCGAAGGCGCCGGACTGCACCAACTGGATCGTGCGGCTGTGGTCGCCGGAGAACCCGACCCGGGCAAACACCTGCTCCGGGTTCTTGCCCGGGAAGGCCTGGCGGATGAAGTATTCCGGCATCAGCCGCCCGGAGGTCGAGGCCCGGGCGCCGAACGTGAAGGTCTTGTCGGCGATGGCCTTCGGAAAATCCCTGGTCGGCTCCAGCCCGGCCCCGGCCTGAGCGATCAGGTAGGTCTTGAACGCCGCGTCCTCGGCGCCCTGCGCGAGCGCCTGGGAGCCCGGCACGGCCCGGCGCGCCTGGACCCCGGTGAAGCCGCCGAACCAGGCGAGCTGCACCTGCCCGTTGGTGAAGGCGGTCACCGCCGCCGGGTAGCTCTTGACCGGGATGTAGCGCACCGGCACGCCGAGCTTGGCCTCGAGGTAGGTCGCGACCTTGCCGAAGCGCTCGACGAGGCGGCTCTCGTCCTGGTCGGGGATGCCGGTGAAGACCAGGGGCGGGACCGGCTTCTCCTGGGCCTGCGCGGCCGTGCCGAGCGCGAGCGCAAGACATCCCAGGGCGAACCGCCCGACCCGTCCCAGTCCCAGCATGGATCCTCCACCCCACCGCGCCTGAATTGGGCACGCCGAATCTGGATTCTCCCTAGCGCATCGTCCTGAATACCGGAACCGGGGCGATGCGCTGGTCTCTGGCTTCGCATCCTGTTTTGCCGAACGCCGGATCCCACCTTTCGGGATGATGCTCGGCAGACGCTGCCGCGCCCGGCACTCTTGGGCCCCAGTCGTCCGGTCGCGTGCCTGCGCGGCGCCCGCGCAGGCACGCGGTCCCCAAAAACTCAGCGGTAATGCCGGCGCATCATGGGGTGGCGATGGTGCCGGCGCATCATGTGATGGCGGCTCGTCATCACGCCCCGGGAGGACATCCGGGCGCCGCGATGCATGCCGCCGAAATTGCTGTTGCCGGTGGCGGCGGCGTTCCGGTCGAGGCCGTCGCCCGGGGCGGCGAGGCTGGGGCTGGCGGCGCCAAGGACGAGGCCGAGGGCGAGCGTCGCGCCGAGGAGGATCTTGGTCATGGGTTCTTCGTCTCTTCGCGACCCTGCGCCGCCACGACCGAACGAATCGGTCTCGCGCATGTTCCGGGACGGGCTGGGACGTCAGGCCGCCGGCGTCTCGACGATGGCGAACAGGGCAGGCTGCGCGTCGCGCGCGTCGGGCACAGGGACAACCCGGATGCGGGGCGGCAGCGGCCCCCCGAGCAAATCCAAAAAGTCCCCCGAGGCGCCGATCTCGATCTCGGCCGCCTTGGCCCGGGCCTCCAGGCGCGACAGGGCGTTCATGGCCGGGCCCAGCACCGTGTACTCGGCCCGCACCCCGTCGTCGAACACCCCGACCAGGAGGTCGCCGGCATGCAGGGCGACCACCACCCGCAGGGTGAACAGCCCCTCCCCGGCCCGCGCTGCGTTGAGGGCGGCGATCCGGTCGTGGATCGACAGGGCGCAGGCCAGCGCCGCCCGGGCCTGGGCGCGGGGCCGGCCGACCACGAACTGCACCAGCACGGCGTCGCCGACATACTTGTCCACCAGGCCGCCCTGCTCGGCCACCGCGGCCTGCGCGGCGGCCCGGACGGCGAGCAGGGCCGTCACCATCACCTCGGGCGGGTGCTCCCGGCTCAGCCGCGAGAAGCCGCGGATGTCGAGCACCATCAGGCAGGCATGGCGCCGGTGGATGCCCATCGTGGCGTCCGCATCCTCGGCGGCGAGGTCGAGGGCGACCGTGTCGGGCACGAACCGGGCGAGCTGGGCGCGCTCGTGCTCCATGCGCAGCGCCCGGGTCACGGCCTCCCGCAGGCGGGTCATGCCGTCGATCACCAGGAGGCCGGCCGCCACGAAGGTGGCCAACCCGGTGATCTGCGCGGTCGGGAAGGAATCCGGCCCCGGGAACAGCTCCGGCCAGGCCAGCCCGACCAGGAACGCCGCGGTCCAGCAGGCCGTCACCACCCCGCAGAACAGCAGGGTGTGGGCGACCCGCATGCTCAGGCCGGTCTGGAGCAGGAGCAGGAAGGCCGGCAGGCGGCTGACCGCGTCGGCGCCGAGGGCCGCCTCACCGCCGGCCAGCATGTGCTCGATGATCACGTAGACGGCGAGCCCGGCATTGAGCAGGGTCCCGGCCCAGCCATAGACCGCCGCCGCCGGGCCGCCGCCCCGCTCCCCCAGGCCGAACCAGACCGTGCCGACGCCGTAGAGGCCAAGGATGAACCAGTGGCTGAGGGCGTGCAGCGAGCCGTCATAGGCCTGGGCCGCCATCAGCAGCACCAGCACGATCACGATCCGCAGCCCGAGCAGCCGCAGCCCGCCGCCCGCCTGCATGGCGCGCAGGACCGCGGCGTCGTCCTGGGCCGCTTCCGCCCTGCGCGCGGCGCGGTCCCCGGTGGTCCGGGAGGCGGGGAGCGGCGGTGTCCGGGCGCCGCCCGAGGCCATCACGCGCCCCGGTCGAGGCGCCGGGCCGCGCTGAAGCGGTTGAGGAAGCGCGGCTCCTTCTCGGGGGCGATCCGGATCGCCAGGTGCAGGGTGCCGTCGGCTTCCGCGCGCCGGTCCAGAATCTCGGCGTTCTCGTAGAGCCAGTTGAGCGCCGCCCCGTCCTCGGGGGGCAGCGACACCGCGAAGCTCGTCCGGTGGCGGCCGATCCGCGCCTCGATCCGGGCCGTGAGGGCGGCGAGCCCCTCCCCGGTCAGCGCCGAGACCAGCACCGGCGCGTCGCTGTCGCGGTCGTTGCGGGCCTTGGCCTGGCCGCTGAGGTTCATCAGCCGGGTGCGCTCGTTGTCGTCCAGCAGGTCGGACTTGTTCCAGACCTCGATGATCCGCTCGGCGGTGGTCTCGATGCCGAGTTCGCGCAGCACGTCGCCGACATCCTCGGCCTGGGCCTCGGAATCGACGTGGCTGACGTCGCGCACGTGCAGCAGCACGTCGGCCTCGATCGCGTCCTCCAGGGTCGCCCGGAACGCCGCGATCAGGGCGGTGGGCAGGTCGGAGATGAAGCCCACCGTGTCCGACAGGATCACGTTCTCGCCGTGCGGCAGCTTGGTCGCCCGCGCGGTCGGGTCGAGGGTGGCAAACAGCATGTCCTTGGCGGTGACCTCGGCGCTGGTCAGGGTGTTGAACAGGCTCGACTTTCCGGCATTGGTGTAGCCGACGAGCGCCACGATCGGGTACGGCACCCGGGCGCGGCTCTGCCGGTGCAGGCCGCGGGTGCGCACCACCGCGTCGAGGTCGCGCTCGATCCGGGTCATGCGCTCCTGGATCATGCGCCGGTCGGCCTCGATCTGGGTCTCGCCGGGGCCGCCCAGGAAGCCGAAGCCGCCGCGCTGGCGCTCCAGGTGGGTCCAGGACCGGACCAGCCGCGACTTCTGGTAGGCCAGATGCGCGTGCTCGACCTGGAGCGTGCCCTCCCGGGTCGAGGCGCGCCGCCCAAAAATCTCCAGGATCAGGCCGGTGCGGTCGATGACCTTGGCGCCCCAGGCCTTCTCGAGATTGCGCTGCTGCACCGGCGAGAGCGCGCAATCCATCACCACGAGGCCGATCTCGCGGGCGCGGATCAGCCCGGCGATCTCCTCGACCCGGCCCTTGCCGAGGTAGGTCGAGGGCCGGATGCGCGGCAGGCTGATCGAGAGGCTCTCGACCACGTCGAGCTCGATCGCGGCGGCGAGCCCGGTGGCCTCATCGAGGCGCGCCTCCACGGAGCGGGTCGGCTGGGCTGGCCCGTGGCCCGGTCCCCCCGGCCCGGGCGCGCCCCGGGCCAGATAGGGCCCGATCACCAGGGTGTGGGTCGCCGCGGCGATCTCGCCCTCGGGCGCGGCCTGTGCCTGGAGCCGGGCCTCGCCGGACGTCAGCGTCTCGCTCATGCAACCTTTAACGCCGCCCGCGCGCCGGCAGCTTCGTTCGAGAACTCGGATTGTTCGAGATGGGGATTCGGCGGGGCCGGGCCAAGATGCCGGGATTCGAGAGGTTGGGATCGGGGAGATCCGAATCCGGCAGCCGGTTCGATTCGGCCCATCCCACCCGCGCCCTCATCCTGAGGCGCCGGAGCGCAGCGGAAGCCTCGAAGGAGCCCTCCAGCTGGCCGCGCGATCCCTGGAGGCCTCCTTCGAGGCGGCTCCGCCGCACCTCAGGATGAGGGGAGAGTGCGGGATCGTCCTGGGCTTCGCCGCTGCCTGCGCGGCGAAGCCGCCCGCTGCCGGGATCGCGGCCCCGGAGAGAGCGAACCGATCGCCCGCCCCCGCAAAAAATCACGCCTTCTCGGGGGTCTCGTCCGGCTCGAACAGCTGGACCGGATGGCCCGGCATGATCGTCGAGATCGCGTGCTTGTAGACGAGCTGCGAGTGGCCGTCCCGGCGCAGCAGCACGCAGAAATTGTCGAACCAGGTCACCACGCCCTGCAGCTTGACGCCGTTGACGAGGAAGATGGTCAGCGGGATCTTGTTCTTGCGGACATGATTGAGGAACGTGTCCTGAAGGTTCTGTGCGCGTTCGCCCGCCATCTTCTTTGCCTTCTTGTTGTCCCGGCGCGAAGGGCCCGGGATGGGTACGGCCCCTGAGGGGCCATCACGTGCGGGGTCGTCCGATCATCCCGCCCGTGATCGCGTATACAGCATGACCGCGTGAATGTGCGGGGGCAAGCGAGGCCCAGTCCGGCCGATCCGTGACGGATCGGCGTCAGTTTCACGGACCGATGCCGAGGGACTTCAGCTTGCGGTGGAGCGCCGAGCGCTCCATGCCGATGAACTCGGCCGTGCGCGAGATGTTGCCCGAGAACCGCGCGATCTGCGCCACGAGGTACTCGCGCTCGAAGATCTCGCGCGCCTCGCGCAGCGCCAGGCTCATCAGCTTCTCGCCGCCCGCGCCCCCCGGGGTGGTCGGCACCAGGGCGCCGATCTCGGAGGGCAGCATCTCGGAGGTGACCTCCTGGTCCGGGTCGGCCTGGGTCAGGATCATCAGCCGCTCGACGTTGTTCTTGAGCTGGCGGACGTTGCCCGGCCAATTGTGCGACTGGAGCACCGCCATCGCGTCCTCGGCGATCACGCGCTTGGGCAGGCCGGTCTGGGACGAGATGTTGTCCATGAAGAACTGGATCAGCTCGGGCACGTCCTCCCGGCGCTCGGACAGGGCCGGCACCCGGACCGGCACCACCGAGAGCCGGTGGAACAGGTCCTCGCGGAACCGGCCCGCGGCGATCTCTTCCTGGAGATCGCGGGAGGACGAGGAGATGATCCGGACATCCACGTGGACCCGCGTCGTGCCGCCGACCCGCTGGAAATTCTGGTCGACCAGGACCCGCAGGATCCGGTTCTGGCTCTCGCGGGGCATGTCGGCGACCTCGTCGAGGTAGAGGGTGCCGCCATGGGCCTCCTCCAGGGCGCCGACCCGCCGGCCGGACTCGCCCTCGACCCCGAACAGCTCGGCCTCCATGGTCTCGGGCAGGATCGTGGCCGCGTTGAGCAGCACGAACGGGCCGTTGGCGCGGGCCGAGGCCTTGTGCAGGCTGCGCGCGGCCAGCTCCTTGCCGGAACCGAGCGCCCCGGTGATCATCACCCGGGCGTTGGTCGGCGCCACCCGGTCGATGGTCTGGCGCAGCTGGTTGATCGCCAGCGAGCCGCCGACGATGCGGTTCGGGTTGCCGGAGCGCGCCGTCAGGTCGCGGACCTCGCGCCGGAGCCGGGAGGCTTCCAGCGCCCGCTCGGCCACCAGGATCAGCCGGTCGGCCTTGAACGGCTTCTCGATGAAGTCGTAGGCCCCCGCCTTGATGGCCGAGACCGCGGTCTCGATGTTGCCGTGGCCCGAGATCATCACCACCGGCAGGTCGGGATTGGCCGCTTTGATCAGGTCGAGCACCTGCAGGCCGTCGAGCCGCGAGCCCTGCAGCCAGATGTCCAGGAACACCAGGTGCGGCCGGCGCGCCTCGATGGCGGCCAGCGCCTCGTCGGAGCCGCCGGCCGTGCGGCAGCGATGGCCCTCGTCGTCGAGGATGCCCGCCACGAGGTCGCGGATGTCGGCCTCGTCGTCGACAATCAGGATATCGGCGCTCATGCGTGCATCTCCGCGATCCGGGGGGCCGTCGGTGCGGCGCCCTTCTCCTCTGTCGGGGTGGAACTGGTCTCGGGGCCGGACGGCTCGGGCCCGTGCTCGCGCGGGACCCGCATCTGCACCTGCCCGCCACGGCCGGCGGGATTGTCGTTCAACGCGATCCCGCCGCCGTGCTCCTCAAGCACCTTGCTGACGATAGCAAGCCCCAGCCCCGTGCCACCTTCGCGTGTGGTCATGTAGGGCTCCAGCAGCCGCTGGCGCCCCTCGACCGGAAAACCCTTGCCGTTGTCGGTCACGGTGATCACCGCGAAGCCGTCCTCGACCGCGAGGCCCAGGCCGATCTTGCCCTTGCCGAGCTCGGCCGGCGGCACCTCGGCCACCGCCTCGACGGCGTTCTTCAGGATGTTGGTGATCACTTGGCTGAGCAGCCGGATGTCGAAGGCCGCCACGATCTTTTCGGAGTTGCCCGCCCCGCCCTGTCCTGAGCCACCTTGCGCCGAGAATGCGAAGTCGATGTCCGGGTGCGCCACGCGCATCATGAACAGGTTCTGCTTGGCGATCTCGGTGAGGTCGTTCGGCGCGATGGCCGGTTTCGGCATCCGCGCGAAGGCCGAGAACTCGTCGACCATGCGCTTGATCTCGTCCACCTGGCGCACGATCGTGGCGGTGCACTGGTCGAACACCTCCTTGTCGGCGGTGATGACCTTGCCGTACTTGCGCCGGATGCGTTCGGCGGAGAGCTGGATCGGGGTCAGGGGGTTCTTGATCTCGTGGGCGATGCGGCGGGCGACGTCGCCCCAGGCGGAGCTGCGCTGCGCCTGGACGAGGTCGGTGATGTCGTCAAGGGTCACCACCGAGCCGCGGGAGGTCCCCTGCGCCTGCTCGCTCGTGACCCGCACGGTCACGGTGCGCTCGCCGCGGGAGCGGGTGAGCTGGAGCTGCTGCTGCTGGAGGGCGCGCGGACGGCTCTCGCTCTCGGCGAGCACCGGGGCGAGTTCCGGCACCGCCCGGGCGAGCGGCTGGCCGATCAGGGCGTTGCTCTCCACGTCGAGCATCCGCTCGGCGGCCGGGTTAGCGATGGTGACGAAGCCCGCCGCGTCGAGGCCGATCACCCCGGGCGAGACCCCCGACAGCACGGCCTCGGTGAAGCGGCGGCGGGTGTCGATCAGGTCGTTGGCGGCGATCAGCCCGGTATGCTGGCGGCGCAGCTCCTGCGTCATCTTGTTGAAGGCCTCGCCGAGATGGGCCAGGTCGCCGCTGGTCTTCTTGGTCGGCACCTGGGCGTAGAAATTGCCGGCCGCGACCTGATCGGCGGCGTTGATCAGCCGGCGGATCGGCGCCACGAAGCGGTTGGCGAAGTTCATCCCGAACCACACCGCCGACAGCAGCGCGATCAGGGCGATCAGCAGGAACACCGACGCGAAGGTGATCTGGATCGAGCGCCGGAGCGAATCGTAGGTCAGGTACTCGGCCGCCGCCGCCCGCGAGACGCCGGGGAAGTCGATGGCGAGCTGGCTGACCTCCCGCTGCACCATCAGCACCGCGTCGTCATAGGCCGGCATCCGCAGCAGCGCGGCGAAGACCCGGCCCTCGGAGGGCAGCAGGCAGATCGGGTCGGTCGAGGTCGCCGCCTCCGCGAAGGCCGCCGCCGAGGGCAGCCGCACCTGCTTGAGCACGTCGATCTTGGCCCGGGCGACCACGTCGGTGGGGCCGCGCATGATCTGCGCCACCGGCAGGCCGAGATTGGTCGCCCTTGTGGTCAGGAAGTTCTCGAACCAGGCCCGGTCCCGGTCGAAGTTCGGGCGCGCCCGGGTCAGGTCGTCCACCAGGATGCGGATCTCCCGGGCGAGCGACTGGCATTGGTTCTCCTGGTAGGCGTCGGCCACCTCGACGGATTTGAGCACCACGTCGCGGACCCGGTCGGTGAAGCCCAGCGACAGGCCCCGGTCGATGGTCACCGACGCCACCACGGCCAGCAGCACGGTGGGCAGGATCGCGATCAGCGAGAACAGGCCGACGATGCGCGAGTGCAGCCGGGCCACGGCCGCATTGGCCTTGCGGGCATGCAGGAAGACCCGCGCCTCCCAGGCGATCACGAAGACCAGCCCCAGCACCAGGGCGGCGTTGATGCCGAGCAGCGTCACGCCGTAGGCCGGCGTCGGCGTCACCCGGATCACCCCGGCCAGGATCAGGAAGGTCGCCAGCGCCGAGACCAGCGCGGTCACCACCACGGCGGCGCCGATCCAGCCCGGCCCGCGCGGCCCGGGCTTCAGCGAGTCCGCGAGCGGCGTGCTCGGCTCCGGGGGCGTTTCTGCCTGAGCGGTTTCTTCGGCCGCCTGGCTTGTCCCCTCGCCCACCGGCTCGGCAGGCGGCTGAACACCCCCCTCGGGGTCCGGCGCAGGGCCTTCCACAGGCGGTGAGCGTCGCAGGAACGGCATGAGTGGTGCAGGGCCACAACAGTGTGGCGGAATTAATACGAATCGCGGCGCCCCGGAGGCGGCCGGTGATCCATTCCGCCGCAGGGTCCGACGTCAGCGCAGCGCGAGCGGTGCTTCGGTTTGAGCGTTTCCGAGCGTCTGCTTACATTGGGCTGCCCGAAAAGGTCTGCGGGGGATCGCGGAATGAGCGACGGATTTCTGTCTGCTGCCATCATAACCCCGCTGATGCTCGCGGCGACCGCCGGCTTCGTCTACTGGTTCACGAGCCGGCAGGATCGGCGCGACGCTTCGGAGCGCGAGCGCTAGGATTGCGGCCCGGCCCTCAAGGCGGGTGCTTCAGATCAGCGCATCACGGGTGAGATCTCGTTCGGACGAGGCTGGTTTTCGAGCCGTTGCGACCGTGAGGGCAACGCCCATCCCTTGACCCCACCAGCACGGCCCCGTACCCCCACCCGTGGAGGCGAACGGGGTCTGGTGGCCCCCCTGGTCTTCAAAACCAGTGGTACGCCAACAGCGTACGGTGGGTTCGATTCCCATCCGCTTCCGCCAAGCCCCCGCCTCGCTTGCAGCCAGAACCGACTTCGCCGCGCCTGCGATCCTGCCCGCGGGGGGCACGGTCTGCGATGGAGCTTGCCGGATCCTGATCGGCGCCTCTCCAACCCAGACCCCCTCATCCTGAGGCGCCCGGCGATCTTCGATCGGTGGGCCTCGAAGGAGGCCTTCAGATGCCTGGGCGATTTCTGGAGGCCTCCTTCGAGGGCGCCGCTGCGCGTCGCCACCTCAGGATGAGGGGGTGGGTGGGATCGCCCCCCGCGGTGCGCATCGACCGGCCCCGTCCGTAGCCCGGCTACCCGGACGCACCCGACCCCGGCCGTGTCGCCGGTCGTCGCGGGCTGTTTGACACCGGACCGGCTTGCGCGCGTCACGCCCAGGTGGTCCGATCCGGGTTAGGCACTCGCAGAAGTTCGCCCAAAAAATCCGGAGGAGACCCGCCATGCTGTCACGCCGGCAAACCCTCGCCCTGGCCCTCGCCAACGGCCTCGCCCTGACCGACACGGCGGCCCGGGCCGCGGGACAGGCCCCCGCGCCGACCGTCAGGAGCCCGGTCTCGTTCGAGGTCCCGCCGGGGGCGTGCGATTGCCACGTCCACGTCATCCCCGATCCGGCGCGGTTCCCGTTCTGGGCGGGGCGCGGCTACACGCCGCCGGTCGATCCGCCCGAGAGCCTGCTCGCCCTCCAGCACGCGCTCAAGCTCGACCGCGTGGTGATCGTGACGCCCAGCGTCTACGGCACCGACAATGCGGCCACCCTCGACGGCCTGCGCCTGCTCGGCCCCCAGCGCGCCCGCGGCGTCGCGGTGATCGGGCCCGGGACCGGCCCGGCCGAGCTCGATACCCTGGCCCAGGCCGGCATCCGCGGCATCCGGGTCAACTTGGAGCAGGCCGGCGTGTTCGATCCGGCAGCCTCGGCCAAGGCGCTGGAGAGCGCCGTCCAGCAGATCGGGCAGCGGCCCTGGCACCTCCAGGTCTATGCCCGCCTGTCGGTGATCGGCCCGCTGAAGCCGCAGCTCTCGGCTCTGCCGGTGCCGGTGGTGTTCGACCATTTCGCCGGCGCGCAGGCGGCCCTCGGGCCCGATCAGCCCGGCTTCGGCGACGTGCTCGACCTCGTGCGCGGCGGACAGGCCTGGGTGAAGCTGTCGGGCGCCTACCGGGCCTCCGACAAGGCGCCGGACTATGCCGACGTGACGCCGCTGGCCCGGGCCCTGGTGGCGGCGAATCCGGAGCGGCTGGTCTGGGGCAGCGACTGGCCGCATCCGGACAGCACGCCGAAGCCGGGCCGCAAGCCGACGGATCTCGCGCCCGCGCAGAACGTGGACGACGGCCGCCTGCTCGACCTGCTCGCCGCCTGGGTTCCCGACCGCGCCACCCGTGACAGGATCCTTGTCGAAAATCCCAAGCGGCTTTACGACTTCTGAGCGAAGAGTGCGCGGGGCGGATCGCCCGCCCGGCCGGGTTCGCCCGGGAGAAGGCCGATGCAGGGCCTGGCACATCTCGGCCTATCGGCCGCCACCGACCGCAAATCCGGTCGATCACGCTCGGCCGCGCGCGGAGCGCTCTGCCTGCTGACGGCCCTGGCGGTCCTGGGCGCCGGTGCCACCTCCATGCGGTCCCCCGGCACGGCCGTCGATCCCGATCTGGTGCGGGTGATCCGCTTCATGGCGCTGATCAAGGGCGGCTTCGCGCTCGCGGCTTTCGCCGGCTGCGTCTGGCGTCTCGCCCGGCCGGCCGCGCCGTGGCGCACGGCGATCTACGTCGCCGGGCCGCCGCTCATGGCGGCGGGCGCGATCGGGCTCTGGTCCGTCCAGGGCGTCCCGATCGCGGCGGCGGGCCTGCATCTCGGCTTGCTGGCGGTGCTGGCGGCCGCGCTGACCGATCCGGACTTCCTGCCGGACCTGTCGCGTCTCGGGCGAGGGCACCGATGATGGGGCGACCGGCTGGCCCGAACCGCCCTGCCCGGCGCCCGCGCGGAACGGCGGATCGCCCGGCCCGTTGCCTCCAGGCCCGCACGTCGCGCCGGGCGCGACCCTGTGGATCCGCCCCGGCCCATTCGTCATGATCGACAAGTTCCTCCCGCTCATCCCGCCCGGTCCGCAGGCGGCCCTGCGCCGGCTCGCCGCCCGATGGCCGGCGCGCCCCGCGACGGCTGCCCCCGCGACGCTGCCGGACCGGGATCTGCGCCCCGGCCCGATGCCGCCCCTGCACCCGCCGGCCGCCACCAACGACAACCCCCTGCAGGCCGTCCACGAGGCCGTGGAGCGGGACCTGCGCGCGAGCGGCTATCTCCGCTGAGGCTTTCAGCGCCCGGCCGGACTCGCCGGGGCGGAGCGGGCCACGGCCCCGGGCTCCATCCAGTGGCAGACCGTGGTCCCCGGCACGCCGGCGCACGCGTAGCTCTCGCCGCCGAGGGTCACCCGGTCGACGATCCCGGTGATCTCGGCGCGCGACAGCAGGGTGCAGCCGAGATGGTCCGCCTTGGGATCGGCCAGCAGCGCGGCGGCCGCGGCGGCGCCGTCGTGCAGCAGCATCCGGTAATTGGCCAGGGACGGGCAGCCGATCACCCGACCGGACCCCTTCCGGTCCGGACCGGCCGCCTTGTCCTGGCCGGGGCGGGCCGGCGCCTTGGCCGGCTGCTGTCCCAGCGCCGGCATGGCTGAGAGGCCGAGCGCGAGGGTGGCGACGCGGAGGAGCATGCGGGTCATCGCCTGGTCCTAGAGCCGTTCCCGATCGCGTTGCAATCGGGAACGGCTCTAAGAGCGCCTAACAGAACCGTTTGATCTGGTTGAGGGTGATGAGGCTTGCCGCGAGGCTTGTGAAGGCCTCGTAGATGTCGGCGCGTCGCTCGTAGCGGACGGGCAGGCGGCGGAAGCGGTTGAACCAGGCGTGGGT
>NZ_JAKSYK010000102.1:0-301 GCF_022829425.1 Methylobacterium sp. J-072
CCACGCTACGGCGACGTCAGCCCGTTCCAGCCCGACTGATCCTGCGTCCGCACCAAGCCATCCCCGTCCTGGCGAGGGCACCGAAGCAACCCCGGGCAGCGCACGATCCCAGAACCGAGGCGCGTCCCTGTGTAGCTTCGCGGCGCGCGCGATGACGGCCATGCACACAGCCGGCCGGGCAATCCCGCCCGACACCGAACGTCTTCCGGAGCCCCCCCATGACCGACGCCACGCTCCGCCTCGGCCTGCCGCTGATCGCGGCGAGCCAGGCCCAGAAGCACGTTACCCACAACGAGGCGCT
>NZ_JAKSYK010000107.1:0-15823 GCF_022829425.1 Methylobacterium sp. J-072
ACCTGCGCAAGGCCAAGGCCCGCACCTTCGACGCTCTCTGGCGAGCCATCGGCGACATCTGCGGCTTGTTCGAGCCCCAAGAGTGCTGGAACTTCCTCAAGGACAAGGGATATGCGTCCAATTAAGTGGACGACGCTCTAGCACAAATGACGCGTGATCGTTCGGCGGTCGCTGGTTCAGAAGCTGCTCATGCGGTGGACCATTCCGAAAACGAGATCTGCTGGACGATCCACGACATAAGGGCGCCGGCGTCTGCAACAGGATCGGGCGCAACCGCGACCATCGAGCAAGCCTCATTAAGAAAATAAACTCTATATGCGCTTTAACGCCCCAAGATCGACAGGTCGACCAAGAAAGGCTATCGCTCGCCGCGTTGAACAGCGCTCGCGACCCCTAGCTCCGGTGAGGCTATCGAAATCATGGAAAATACATTTGGGTCGAAAAAGATCCTAGTTACAGGTGCTGCGGGATTCATTGGCAGCCATGTTTCGCAAGCGCTAGTGAGCCTTGGCGCCGACGTGACATGCATGACGCATTATAATTCATCATCCAGTATCGGCAATCTAGAGTTTCTCCCTCCTGATTGCAAGGCTAAGCTTAAAATAATTGCAGGGAATATCGAAGACAGTGATTTTGTTTTTCGTGCTGTTGAAGGGAACGATATTGTACTTCATCTCGCCGCCCTGATCGCGATACCCTATTCATATATAGCTCCAAGAAGCTACCTTAGGACAAATATCGAGGGAACGCTCAATGTACTGGAGGCGGCTAGGCGATTTCGCGTTTCACGAGTTATCCATACAAGTACCTCGGAAGTTTACGGCACAGCAATTCGAGTTCCAATAGATGAGGATCATCCTCTGCAAGGGCAGTCGCCATATTCGGCTAGCAAGTTGGCTGCCGACAAAATTGCGGAAAGTTATTATCGCTCTTTCGATACTCCCGTAGTCACGCTTAGGCCGTTCAACACTTTTGGCCCTCGACAATCTGCTCGAGCTTTTATTCCAGCGATAATTTGTCAAGCCCTTGAGCGTGAGGAGATACATCTTGGTTCGCTCGCCCCCCTTCGCGACATGACCTTCGTTGATGACACAGTCGACGGTTTCCTCCGCGCTGCCATTGCGCCCGGCATCGAAGGAGAAACTATTAATCTCGGTACTGGCTCAACGTTCAGCATTGGCGACTTCGCCGATCGAATTTTGGCACTGATGGATGCAAAAAAGCCGATTGTACACGACTCCCGCCGTGATAGACCAGCGCGCAGTGAAGTTATGAGATTGGTATCTAATAACGCAAAGGCTAAAAGCTTGATGGGTTGGGAGCCAAAAACAGATTTGGATGACGGGTTGCGAAAAACCATTGAATTCGTCGACCATCACCGTGAATTGTACCGTCCCAACGTATTTGCGGTATGAGGCTGCCATGAAAGCGATCGTTATGGCCGGCGGTAAGGGTTCACGACTGCACCCCTACTCCGCAGTTTTCCCGAAGCCTTTGATGCCGCTCGGTGACATGCCGATTTTGGAGCTTCTACTACGTCGCCTCAAGGCAGCTGGGGTCACCGAAGTCGTTCTTGCCGTCAATCACCTCCGACATCTGATCGAGGCGTTTTTCGGAGACGGAAGCCGAGTCGGAATACCGATTACCTACAGTGTGGAGGATAAGCCGCTTGGAACGGCGGGGCCGATCGGCCTTGCCCTGGATCGGCTCGGCGAGACCTTCTTGCTAACGAATGGTGATTTGCTCACCACCTTAGATATTCGGCGCATGATTGAAAAGCACTTACAGCGCAAGGCTGCTGCAACTATCGGTACATACCTGCGGGAGATGAAGAGCGAGTTTGGTGTTCTGGAGACCGACGAAGAAATGCGCATGGTGGCTTACCGTGAGAAACCTACGTTCGAGCAACTAATTAGTATGGGGATCTATGTTCTTAACACGGATGCTGTTCGGTCGTATATTCGGCCAGGCGAGCACTTAGATATGCCGGATTTAGTGCGCGCTCTCGTGGCAGATAATCAACATGTCTATTGCCACCGCGACGACTGTTTCTGGCTCGACATAGGTAGACCCGCCGATTTCGCTCTCGCTCAGGAAATGTTCGAGAAAGATTCGAGCGTTTTTCTGGAATCTTTATCTTGAAAACTGCCTTTGTGACTGGGGCGAATGGATTCCTTGGGCGGCGAATTGTTTCCGCGCTCAAAGAGGATGGATGGCGGACGACGGGAATCGTCCGCCACGACCCTGAAGCGGGCGACCTCGTCGTCCATTCACTACGAGAAGAAAATTTCAGGACTGCGCTCACTGATGTCAAGCCGGATTTAATTATCCATGGCGTCGGCACAGCAGGCCCGATGTCGCCTCGAAACTTATTCGAAGCAAATCTTCTGTGCGCAACTGATCTGTTTTTGGTTCTTGATCAGCTCGATCTCGGAACGGCAGTGGTTCTCATTGGGTCAGCTGCTGAGTACGGTTATGTGTCTGCACGGGATTTGCCAGTCTTAGAAGAGCATATCTGCGTACCGCAGACTACATATGGCGTTAGTAAGTTCGCGCAAACGGCGCTGGGACTGTCTCAGAAGCACCGACCGGTTCTGTGTGCTCGATTGTTCAATCCTGTCGGGCTCGGCATGCCGTCTTACCTTGCGCTAGGTGACTTTACCGATCGGATTCGTAGAGGTGAAACAGAGCTGCGCGTTGGAAATTTAGCCGTTCGACGTGACTTTATTTGTGTTGACGAAGCTGCGCGATTGATCTGCGCTCTCTGCATGGTTCCTGACGCCTTTGGACAAGTGATCAATATATGCGCCGGTGAGTCTTTCGAACTGAAGGATATTGTGACTCAGTTGACCGAGATCGCACCTCAAGTTGTCAACATCGTCACAGACCCCCTTCGGGTACGAGGTGGTGAGATGCCAGAATTTTACGGCAGTACCGCACGGCTTCGGCGATATGGAATCACCCCGAATAGACCCGACTTTACGAAAATTTTGAAAGGGATGATCGCACATCTGTAACGGTGCACTTTGACACCCTGATATTAAGTCATTTAAAGTAGGAATAGTGTCAAGGCGCCATATGTTGTTTGGTAGACCCATTAGGTGCGCCCTGAACCACAAGCGCGACTTGCCGTTTCGACCACAACGAAAGGCTGCCGATCCGGTTCAAGTTGCCCGAGCATATACGAGCTCGGCGTTACCCCCGAGCTGACCCGCTATTGCTGGTCTCAACGAGGTTGGGCAATGGACTTGATGTTCGACCGTTATCTTCGATGGCCTGTTCCAAGTCCTGATAGCTATGGACTGCCACAAACGAGATGCGCCCTTGCTGAAGCCTGGAGCCAACTTCCAGGCCTATCGAGAGGTCGACGCGCTTAATGCACTGACGCGGCTACTTGGCCGGTCGAAAAGCCTGCGCGTGTGTCGCGCTCGGGCAGGGCGAACATGCACTGAAGCCAGAGTTGCAGAGTACGCCTACGGTGAAGGCCGCGGTCGTGGTTCCGACGGGGTATCAGGCTGCGATCTGCCGGGGCTGAGGCTGGGTCCAGTTCCAGGGCAGAAGGTCGTCGATACGCCGGGCCGGATGGTCGGGCAGACGCCTGAGCACATCGGCGAGCCAGACCTGCGGATCGATGCGATTGAGCTTGGCGGTCTCGATCAGCGTGTAGAGGGCAGCCGTACGATGCCCGCCCGCATCCGAGCCGGCGAAGGTCCAATTGCGGCGGCCCACCGCGATGGGACGGATTGAGCGTTCGGCGGCGTTGTTCGAGAGGCAGATGCGCCCGTCGTCGAGGAACCGGGTGAAGGCGGTCCAGCGCTTGAGCAGGTAGTCGATCGCCGCTGCCGTGGGCGCTTTGGCCGAGAGTCTGGCGCGGTTCTCCCGCAGCCACGTCTCCAGGTCGGTGACGAGGGCAGCCGAGCGTGCGCGGCGGTGCGCGCAGCGTTCATCGGGGGCAAGACCATTGGCGGCGCGCTCGATGGCGAAGATCGCATCGATCCGTGTCACCGCCTCGATCGCGATCGGAGCCTTCTTCAGATCGGCCAGCTCGAAGAACTTGCGTCGGGCATGGGCCCAGCAGGCCGCCTCGTGGATCGGACCCGGCTTGCGGCCGGGTTCGTACAGGCGGCCGAACCCCGAGAAGGCATCCGCCTGCACGATGCCGTGGAAGTCGCCGAGCCAGGTCTCGGCATGCGCGCCGGAGCGGTCGGGAGAGTAGAAGTAGGCCGCCGCCGGCGGCTCGGGTCCACCGAAGGGGCGGTCGTCGCGCACCACCGTCCAGAGCCGGCCCGTGCGGGTCTTACCCTTGGCCAGAACCGGCACCGGCGTGTCGTCGAGATGGAGGCGCTCGGCTTCCCGAACATGGGCCTCAATCCGGGAGACCAGAGGCGACAGGGCAGTGGTGACGGCTCCGACCCAGCCGGCCAGGGTCGAGACGTTGATCGGCACGCCCTCATGGGCGAAGCGCTGGCTCTGGCGATGCAGTGGCAGGTGCAGGCCGAACTTGGCCATCATCACCTCGGCCAGGAGGTTCGGGCCGGCCCGGCCCTGCGGGATCGGATGGAAGGGAGCCGGGGTCTGCGCGATGGTCTCGCAGTCGCGGCAGGAGAAGCGCTCGCGCACGTGCTGGATCACGACCCAGCGCGCCGGGATCCGCTCCAGGGTCTCGGTGACGTCCTCGCCAAGGTGGCGTAGGCGTGCCCCGCCGCAACAGGCGCAGGTCGTCGGGCCGGGATGGACGACGCGCTCGCGCGGCAGGTGCTCGGGCAGAGGTCGACGAGCGGGCTTGCGCCGCGAGGAAGCTACACCGGGGAGCGCATTGGGCTCGGCAGCCGCCTGCGCGTCCGTCTCGGCCAGCGTCTCCTCCAGATCCTCCAGGACGAGTTCGAGCTGGTCGATCCGGGCGCTGCGTTCCGAGGAGGCCCCGAAGCGCTCCCGCCGCAGCCGGGCGACCTCCAGCTTGAGCCGTTCGACCGCGATCTCGGACACGAGCCGCGCCGCCCGCTCGGCCAGGATCATGGCGTGGGCGGCAGCGAGATCGGTGGGAAGCGGCGGGGGCTCGGACGCGTTCGGCACGCCCGAGAGAAGAGCATATTGCTCAGCCTTTGTAACGCGTTATCCTCATCCGATCGTACTCGGACGCCAGCTCTTCTGTGGCATCCGCCAGTCGATGCCCGAGAGCAGGTAGCCGAGCTGCGCCGTCGAGATCGTCACGGCTCCGTCCGCCGCGGACGGCCACAGGAAACGGCCCCGGTCGAGCCGCTTGGTGTAGAGGCACGCGCCCTGGCCATCGTGCCAGATCACCTTGATCAGGTCGCCGCGCCGGCCGCGGAACACGAACAGGTGCCCGGAGTGGGGATCGCGCTTCAGCGTCTCCTGGACGATTATCCCCAAGCTGGAAAAGCCCTTGCGCATGTCGGTGTGGCCGGTCGCCAACCAGACCCGCACGTTGGCCGGCAGCGGGATCATCGGCCCTCCAGGGCATCGAGCACCCGACGCAGAGCTCCGGCGTCGACGTCCCGGTCGACCGTGAGACGCCGACCGCCGCCGAGATCGATCTCGATGACGCCACTCTTGCGACGAGGCCGGCGCGGCGGCGCTGGAGTACGCGGATCATCCGACTGCGCAGCGGGAACACGAAGTGACGGCTCCGGGGCGATCGCGACGGGCACGAGGACCGGGGCCTGCGCGTCCCCGCCCAAACGGCCCTCCCGCGCCTGACGCCGCCAAGTGAACAGCAGGCCTTGGGCGATCCCGTGCCGGCGCGCCACCGAACACACCGACACGCCAGTCTCAAACGAGGCTTCGACGATCCGCGCCTTGTCGTCGAACGACCAGCGCCGCCGCCGTTCGGTATTCTCCAGGAGCTCGACCCGCATCACCCCGACCCACCGACCTTGACGCAAGCATTAAGGTCAGGCTTCAGCGCAGAGCGCGATGCCCTCGACCGCGGCCCTCACCGGAGGCGTACGTTGCAGACGCCAGGGTACAGGTTGGTCGCTGGCGTCGAGGAGGTAGGCGGCATCTCGCGCCAGATGCCCCGCGGAGGTCTGGTGCTCGGCGGCGTAACCCTGCTGGGCGGTGTAGCGGTGGGAGCACACGCCGCCCGGTGGCCATCTGTCATCTCCCGCACTACAACAGCGCTGCCTGTCAGCGAGATCACGTGCACCACGGCTGCGCGGATTGGAACACCCGGTGGTAAGCGTCTGAGCACTCGATGCGCACGCCAGTCTTGGCCGAGGCGATCAGCGCCGCACGGCGCAGCGTTGCAATAGCATTCTACGCGGGTGGATCGACTGCATCGTGGAGCACCGCGCTCCCGTCTGGCATTTGACTGTCCTGCATCCTGGTCCGAGGACGGACGCCTTGATCAAGGCATCTTTGTAAGCGCTGGATCCTGTTCGACGCCGAGTTCGAAGAGCATGATCGCTCTCTTGATTTTCTAACCAAAGCCGACCGAAACCGCCAACGGGATCGACTGGCCTGATGAACCTGCTTCATCGCGCGCAGGAGGGCTTTTGTCGTGGCTACGAGGCTGCGATTGCGATGCTGCGTCGTGCGGCGGTGATCGCCTCGGGCGAGACTGGCGTGCGCATCGAGTGCTCAGACGCTTACCACCGGGTGTTCCAATCCGCGCAGCCGTGGTGCACGTGATCTCGCCGACAGGCAGTGCTGTTGTAGTGCGGGAGATGACAGATGGCCACCGGGCGGCGTGTGCTCCCACCGCTACACCGCCCAGCGGGGTTACGCCGCCGAGCACCAGACTCACCGAACGCCCCACTCACCGCAATGTCCAATGTACTCACCGCCATCAGAGGCGTTACCGGAGCTGTCGCATCGGCGTCAACCGCGTGCTTCTACGCACCGCAACCTCAACGTAAAGTATTTCCATACGATATTTCTGACGAGCAGACTCGGCCATGCGACGCTAAGACCAGACCGGTTATCGCCTTGGTGCAGCGGCAGTGAAAGACATGAAATCAAAGCCAAAACCTTCGACTGTGCAAAAGCGGAACATACTTCTGAGTTCTGTGCGAATCGGGCAAAATCGCAAACCAGGAGAGAATCACATACGAGAGGCGAAACCTCCGATTCACCGCAACTCTTGTCGACCAATCGCTTTAATGTATACTCAACGACTTGCGCCAAAAAAGCGGCTACGAACCCGGGGCGGGCCGGCTTAAAATTCCAAGCTGACGGCGCAGCACAGGTGGTGGCAACTCCAGAGGTAAAGTGTGACAACGTGGACCACTCAAGCGGATTATCAATTTTCTTGCAATATCTGCGGGCATAATAGCTGTTCACAGCTGAGAGATAGAGTAGATGGACGCTCCGTTGTAAGCTGTGACCGGTGTAGGATGGGAGTTCTGCAAGATATTCCCGAAGATCTAGGTATTTTTTACGGAGGGGATTACTATAAGGCCGGCGTTGGCGAAGGCAAGGATGGCTATTCCAATTATGAATTCACCGCTGAGCATTCGTTGCTGTGGGCGAAGTTATGCGTGAAATTTCTTCGAGATTCAGGGGACATTCTCGATGTAGGGTGTGCGGATGGACACCTTCTTGCGAATCTCCCGACGCAATTCAATCGGTACGGAATAGAAGCTAATTATGCAGCCTCGCTACAAGCTACTCGGCGGGGCATACAAGTCATTTCTAACGATCTATTTTCCTTGTCGGGATGCGAGGAATGGATAGGAAAATTTGACATAATTACGTCCGTAGCTACCTTCGAGCACTTGAAGGACTTCAGAGGCGGTGTAGAGCTATGCCTCAGCATGCTTAAAGAGGATGGCGTTCTGTTGTTTGAGGTACCTCTCCTTTCGGATTGGGCGGATAACGACACTTGGTTTTCTTCCTCCTTGGAGCATGTTTATTACCCTACCCTACAGGGATTGGAATGGCTCCTGTCCAACGAGACGGGCACATATTTTGCTAGCGGAGAGGTGCATATAAAAGGATTTGCAAGTAATTATATAGCATTTGTGACCAAGAGCGAATCAACTTTTCGGCGTATTAATAGTTTGTACGAGGTGCTTACGCGTTCCGATCTTTCTCAATTATCCGACGAGGAGTGCGCTCTAAATTTGGCGTTCAACGTTGGTCATGCATTCGATGTCACTCCCGATCGAGTCTTAATGCTTCCAAAGCTATTAAAAACCGAAACTTCTTTTCACTTCCTTACGCGTCTGACCCACCTATGGCACGCCGACGCACTGGCGTCTGCTCGGCTGCATTGGGCCCTCGATACGTTAGATACGGCAAATGAGTATGGATCTAGGCAATCCCATGAGGTTGTACGTCTAATTGCTCTATCGAGAGACCTCGAGCAACGTGTGACCTTTTTAGAGAATAAATTGCGAGAGACCGCTCGGTTATTACCCTAGAGCGCGTTATGAACTCGTCATCGGTCGTCCGACCTGTTTGACCATGAGGCAGACGAAGGCGACCATGTGAAGTCCTGCCAGCGTGCTGGCATAACGCTCGTAATCCTTGACCAGGCGCCCACAGCGCGTCGCCCAAGCGAAGGATCGCTCCACCACCCAGCGGCGCGGCAGCAGCACGAACCCCCGCTTGGCCTCGGGGGCCTTGACCACCTCCAGGGCGATACCGTGCGCCTGGGCCGCGTCCGCCGCCCGCGCGCCGGTGTAGCCCTGACCGACGAAGCCCGTCTCGACGCTTCCGTCCGTCTCCGCTTGCACCGCGCCGGTCAGGCGATCGACCTCGCCGCGATCGTCGGCATCGGCCGGGGTGACATGCAGCGCCACCACGTGGCCGGGCGTGTCCACCGCCAGATGCACCTTCGAACCGCGCTTGCGCTTGGCCCCGTCGTAGCCCGACCGGTCGCCGCTCTCGGGCAAGGATCGCAGCGTCCGGCTGTCCAGGATCACCGCCGACGGCTCCGGCTTGCGATCCCCTGCCATCCGTAGAACCGCCCGTAGATCCCCGGCCACATCGGTGAAGCACTCCGCCGCCAGCCAGCGCTGCGTCTGCTGGTACACCGCCGCCAACGGCGGCAGGTCGTGCGGCATGAACCGCCACGGCGCCCCCGTCTTCACGATGAACCGCAAGCCGTTGAACACCTCCCGCAGGTCGTGGTCACGCTGGCTCGAACTCTCCCGCAGCAGCGCCAGATACGGCGCAACCAGCGCCCATTCCTCATCGGACACGTCAGATGGATAGCCGGCACGACCTGCGCTCATGCCCGATAGCGCGTCACTCCCGCATATAGTTCATAACAGCCTCTAGCATTGCAGTTAATTTCCTATGGAGGTTCCAGCTCCCTGCGGCACCATGATTGGCGCATCATAGACGGCTGGGATTTCAGTCAAGGCGACGCTGGATTTGTGGGCCTTATCGCTTTGGGAGGTGAAGGCCTTCATGCGGCCGCTATTGACCTAGGAGCGGGTCGCCGCCTCAGCCTGGGCGTTTTTCGACGGGCTGCTCGGCGCGGAGCGGCGCAAGATCGGCTGGATGAGGGCTGAAGTCGCTGACGATCGCGATCCCTGGCTTCAGCAGGCTTTGCTCGGCGAGGGCGCTGGGATGCCGAGGCTCTGCTCAGCGTCGTGCTGGACTATGCGCTGGAGGCCCTGGCCGACCCGGACGCGGCTCTGGTCTTCGACGAGACTGGCTTTCTGAAGTAGGGCAACGCCTGCCGCGGCGTCCATCGCTAGTATACCGGCTTGGCCGAAAAAATCAACAACCGCCAGTTTGACCTGTTCGCTGCCTATGTCTCACAGCATAGCCATGCCTTCATCAATCGAGCCTTGTACTTGCCTAGAAGGCGGACCTAGTGCATTGACGCGGACGGATGCATCAAGGACACGGAGCCAACCCGCTGCCTGATATTGATAATCCGGCGTGAGCCGTGCCCCATTTGAGTTCGTCAGTGCACTAGGATCCGGCCCGGCTGGCGGCCTTCACGTGCCAGAGGGGACGGCCTTCGCGACCAAGCCGGATCTGGCTTTGATGATGATCGAGCTAGCGATGGCCGCCGGCGTGCCGTTTTCCCGGGTGGCGGCCGACACCATCTACGGGGTCGTCGACATCGAGATGGCGCTGCGGCGCGCGGGCAAGGGCTACGTGCTTAGGGTTAATGCGGATCACGCGTTCAATTCCTAGATCGGCAAGCCGCTGGTAGGTGGCGCCGCCGAGGCGATCGCCGACGGCCTCTGCCCATCGGTCCCGATGCGCCTGTCGGCTGGTGAGGGACGAAGGGTGCACGGCTGTATGAGTGGACCTATTGCGAGCTAGCCGACCTCAATGGTGCCGCCCACGACCAGACCGACATGTGGACGCTCGGCCTGCTGACCCGCCGCAGTTTGGCGGGCGGGAAACTGGCATACTTCAAGATCGGAACTGTCAGAAAATTCGTGGGGGCGTCCAAGGTGGACCCGAAAGGGGGGCGATGGCACGACGCATAGCGCCCTCCATCCCTGACGCTATCCTAAACCAGCTGCTGGATAGCGCCGACTCGACGTCAGCGTTCGAGGCCAATGGCCTGCGGGACGAGCTGAAGAAGGCCTTGGCTGAGCGCGCCCTCAATGCCAAGATGGACCATCACTGGCGGACAAAGAGGCCAGCAACAGCCGTAACGGCGAATGCCGAAAGAAAGTGTCCATTGAGAATGGCCGGATCGAGCTGTCAATCCCGTGCGAACGGCAGGAGACGTTCGATCCGCAGCTGATCGCTATCAGTGCCGTTTCCCTGGCATATGCAATACGCAAAGTACGGAAGAATCACCAAGACGGTACTGGCGGCGAATGGATGAGGCGGGCTGGGATGGCGAGCGTTTTTGGATTGAAGTGCAAAACGCGCCGTGAACTGGGAAGCCGAAGATGTCCTTCCGCCCCACGCTGGACGTCGGCGTGCCCACTGAGACCGTCGTCCACGCCGCGTTCCCACGTGGCCAAGCCTATCTTGGCCTACGCGGCGCTATCTGTCCGATCTACGTCAATGCTCAGTTCGCCGCCCTGTCCGCCGGCAATGGTCAGCCCGCGGCCTGCCCTCAGCAGCTAGCGCTTGCCATTCAGCCCAGACGGCGATTGATCGACCGGGCATTCCGGTGGATCGGCCAATGCAGCAGGCTCTCACGATAACAAGGCCGCCCCATCGTCCGCGCTCGCTTTCTTCGTCTTCGCCGCCGCGATGATCCTCGTCAGACGGCTGGCGCGAGCATTATGAAACGGGTTTCAACGTTCCGGCTGGGTAAGGGTGAATTATTGCGGAGCCGAAAAAGCCTGCAGCAACACGGGGCTGAGCAATAACGAACGCAGGTAGGCCCTTGTCCCCGTCGACTGTAATACGGACATGGCCGTGATTATGGGTGGAAAGTCCACCATAGCTATTATATGCCCGTGCGGATGGTACGCGAGCTGCAATCAAGGTACTAGCGACGATGATGAATCTAGAAAATTTGCACAATCTAGCTGCTAATTACTTCAAATGGTTGGATAATGCCGAAATTTATGTACCTCCAGAGCTAGCGGAATACTTTCCAAATCCGTCTCTCAACGAAGAGTTTGTCGCCTATGCTGCGGTGCCGACAAAGTTATTCAGCAAACGGGAGTTTCTCGAAATCAAGCGCATCATAGGTTCGGACGTGTCCAGTGCACAGGAAGGGGACTACGCCCAATATCTATATCGAGTCTTAAGTGCACGGTTTAAAAATTTGCTGAACATCCGACTCCAAAATGGACTTAATTTGGTATCGATCGGAGGCAATTGTGTTCCGAGATTGCTTTTTTCCAAATGGGGCCTCAGAAAAACCCGACCTCTCGGCGCAAGATCGTTACCGTTCGATTTGGTATGGTGTGAACCCGACGGCATAGCCGATATTATCACCTCAGAATTTTCCGTGATGATTGATCCAATTTATCTGTCTACCGCGACTAAAAAGGACGTTCGGGAAAGTTGGAAGTGGTTCGTGGGCGATGTTCCTGTCGTTGTCAACAATTCATTTTCTGTTTGCTATAATCATGAAGCGGGGTCGTCTTGGATTGATAATAGGTATTCAAGACTCATAGATCGATATCGAACTCGCATTGATCGATTCCGTAAAATCATCGAAAACGGGATGCCAACTGTGGCTTTAATGAACCATCAGCGTTCATTCTCTGAGAAATCGTATGACAAGCTAATAGGTTGCGCGAAGGCCCTGGCCCGTTCATCAAAGGGGGAAATGCACGTTGTGTGCGTAGTGACTGCAGGTTATCCAAATAAATATACTTGCAGTCGGACAGTTGATGTCGATGAGAGGCTTCGCCTGACGATCGCCTTTAACCCTCAGCCGCCAGATCCTTATCTTTTCTATATGCCGTCTTCGTATGGTAGCGCCGCAGGTCTTGCCTGGGAGGCTGAGTTTCTCCGCATTCTTGAGCCCGTCATCAACCGGGAAATTGGTGTAAGCATCAGCTCCGGCATCAGCTGACGCTTAATTTTGTACATGAGGGCAGACGTCTCGCGATGCTAAGCTTTTATGTTGCGGAACGTTGTTGGGATGTGGTGCGTCGGGCGATCAAAATTTTTTGCGTGGCGGTTTGAGGGTGTGCGCCGCCGTGCTGGTAGGAGGGCTCATTGATGCTCGCCATCCATCTCCAGGCCCGCACCACCCCAACTGTCGACGCCGAGATCGCCCGCTCGCCGAGGGGCTCCGGTGTGTTGGCAAAGCGCTACGGTGTCTACGCCGAGACCAACCGCAAATTGGGATTGGCCCGGTTCGGTGAACACCAAGAACGCTTTTGAGCGAGGTGTTTGTCCGATGCTTAATACCAATCGGCGTTGATCATAACCGGTAGGCCCACGAGCGCAGGCCCAGGGACATGATCTTCCAGGGCTGGTCGATGAGGCGGTTCCAGGCGTCGCAACAGGTGTCGACGATGTCGTCGTAGAAGGCGAAGACTCGGTCGCCGAGCCAGTTGTCGCGCATGAACTGCCAGACGTTCTCGACCGGGTTGAGTTCGGGCGCGCAGGGCGGCAGCGTCAGCAGGGCGATGTTGTCCAGGACGACGACGTCGTGAGCGCCGTGCCAGCCTGCGCCGTCGAGCATCAGCACGGCATGAGCGCGGGGCGCGACGGAGCGGCTGATCTCGGCCAAATATAGGTTCATCGCCTCGCTGTCGCAGCGGGGTAGGACGAGACCGGCGCCCTTGCCCTTCTCCGGGCAGATCGCTCCGTCCTTCGACAGGCTCAGGATGAGGGATGTAGGCGTAGGCCGTGCGCTGGTCCTTGGGGGCCGAGGGTCGTGTCCCGCGGCGCGCCCATCGCCGCGGCAGGGTGTTCTTCTGGCCGACGCGCGCTTCGTCCTGCCACCATACCTCGATGGCCGTTCCGGCTGGCAGCCCCGCGCGGATCGCCTTCACGGCGGCGGGCAGGTTTTTTTGAAGTCCGTCAGGGCGGCTGGATCTTGCTCGTGGTGGCGCGGGCGCACCGACAGCTTGCGGAAGCCGAGGCGATTGATGAGCCGTCCGAGCGTGCCCTCGTTCAGGCTGACGCCAAAGCTCGCGTAGATCCAGGCGGCCAGATCCTTCAGCCGCCAACGCACCACGCCGTGCCGGTCCGGGTCCGGCCCGCTCTTGACAATCTGCATCAGTGCCCGGCGCTGTGCCGCGTCTAGCTTCGGCTTCTGGCCCGGCGCCTTGCTGTTGATCGGCCCCGCCGGACCATCCGCGTTGAAAGCCAGCACCCAATCGCGCACCGTCTGCAGGCCCACCACTCCGATCCGCGCCGCATCCGTGCGGCTGCCGCCATCGTAGATCTCAGCCAGCGCCAGAAGACGACGGCTCTGGCCCGCGTCCCGGCTGACCTTGGCTCGCCGCAGCAGATCATCGGCCGTGAAGTCCTCGCGCAGCGGCACCGCAGCTGACATAGCAAACCCTCCGGTTCACCGCATCGAATCAGATCCAACCCCGCAACGAAACCCCGTGAGTCAGCCTCCCCGTCGATTGGTATAAGACCCGTCCTGCATACCCCACCGAGTTCCGCCGGCAGATGGTCGATCTGGTTAGGAGCAGCAGCGATCCGACCGATTTCGCCCGCGAGTTTGAACTCTAGCTGTTTGGTTGCGGAACGTCATTGGGATGCGGCGCGTTGGGCGATCGAAGCCTATGCGTGGCGGTTTGCAGGTGTGCGCCGCCGTTCTTCCAGGAGGGCTCGCTGATGCTCTCCATCCATCCCCAAGCCCGCACCACCCCGGCTGTCCGCGCCGAGATCGCCCGCTCGTACGAGCGCTCCGGTGTGCTGGCCAAGCGCTACGGCGTGTCCACCGAGACCATCCGCAAATGGCGCAATCGCGGTCCCGATGCGTGTTAGGACCGCTCGGCTCGACCCCACAAGCTGCCCTGGAAAGCCACCGATGAGGAGCGCGCCATCGTGTGCGCGCTCCGCCGCTCCACCGGCTTTCCTCTGGATGCACTGACCTTCATCGTCAGCCACTTCCTGCCACACCTGAACCGGGATGCGGTCTACCGCATCCTCAAGGCCGAGGGCCTGAACCGGCTGCCGCCCGCCGAGCAGGCCCGCAAGCCACACGGCACCTTCAAGGACTACGAGGTCGGCTTCATCCACGTCGATGTGAAGCACCTGCCCAAGCTGCAGGATCGCGACCGCGTCTCGCGCAAGCGCTACCTGTACGTCGCCATCGATCGCGCCTCCCGCTACGTGCACCTCGCCGTCAAGGACGACGAGACCACGGCCTCGGCGGTGGCCTTCCTCACGGACGCGCTCGGGGCCTTTCCGTTCAAGGTCACGCACGTGCTCACCGACCGCGGCTCATGCTTCACGGCCGATGCGTTTGAGGCCGCCTGCCAGCGGCACGGTGTCCAGCATCGCAAGACGCGTCCCTACACGCCTAAAACCAACGGCATGGTCGAGCGCTTCAACGGGCGCGTCCAGCGCGAGGTGCTGGGGATCACGCTCTACAGCCACGCCGACCTGGAGATCGTGCTGCGCGGCTTCAACGCAGCCTACAACGGCCGCCGGCAGCGCGTGCTCAAGGGGCTCTCGCCCGAGATGGTGCTGCGCCAGCGTCTCGAAGCCGATCCCGCATTGGCCAACCCAACCTACAGACCGCCCAGTTCTACTATCATCAAACGCGCCCTCCGCGTCGTTGCAGATGCCAAGGAGGTCTCGCATCCAGACATCCTCTCTCGCGCGACAGCATGGTTTGCGCGGGATCCCGGAGTTCTGCCGTCGGGGTCTTCCGGTTCATGAGCGCCAGCCAAGCCGATTCCCCGATCACGGTGATGGCGCGCACCTGACCTGACCGGCTGGCTTTGGACTGGGCTGATTGAGAGGATCAGCGTGGACCAGAGGAGTTGGGGATGAAGCGAGGACAGAGGCCAAGTGCGGAGCAGGTCGTGCTGATGTTGTGCCAGATCGAGGTGCAGATGGCCCAGGGAAAGAGCATCGCCGTTGCATGCAAGGAAGCGGATGTCTCTGAGCAGAGTTACTACCGCTGGCGTAAGGAGTACGGCGGTCTGAAGGTCGATCAAGCCAAGACGATGGAGGATCTGGAGCGCGAGAACGCTCGATTGCGGCGGCTGGTATCCGACCTGTCCTTGGAGAAACAAGTTCTGGCGGACGTCGCCTCGGGAAACTTGTAGCCCCCGAGCGACGCAGGCAGGCGGTGGACGGCATCCGGGAGAAGTACGACCTCCCGGAACGTCACGCCTGCCGGATCGTCGGCCAGCATCGGGGCCCGCAGCGCTACGGGTCCTCGTCGCCGCACGATGAGGATGCGCTGACCAGTGCCATCATCGCCTCGGGCTCCGCGGCTTGGCGCCACGGCTTCGGCCCGCTCTCCGGCCCGCGTCAGGCACCCGGATGG
>NZ_JAKSYK010000108.1:0-2127 GCF_022829425.1 Methylobacterium sp. J-072
CGGGACAGGGGCAATCTGACATGATTCGCTAATACAAGGTGCCGAAGCTCAGCGGAGGCCTCGAAGGAGCCCTCCAGGAATCGCGCGGCTGGCTGGAGGGCTCCTTCGAGGCCTCCGCTGCGCTCCGTCGCCTCAGGATGAAGGGTGTGGTTTGGAGCTGCGTGGGTCTCACCGGCATTCGGACACACCCCATCGACCCCGCGCGGAAAAAACCGCCGGGAGCATGGCCCAAGAACCCAGTCGCAACCGGGGTGACGCGGGACGCCGCGAAGCCCGAACGCAACGTTGCACAAAGAGCCGGCTTCCCGGCGTCCCGCGGATCGGAGGCGCCGCCGCCGACAGGCCGGCCGTGCCACCGCATCCGTCTTTTCGTCCGGTGTCCGTCACGCGGGAGCCCGCCTGCGCTAAGTTCCAGTCCCGAGGTGCTCATCGCCCCTCAGCGCTTCCGAGCGAGCCTTCGTCGCACGCCCCCTCGTAGTAGAGGGCGCCGCAGAACCGCCGCACCGCCCAGGACAGGGTCGCCCTCTGGCCTCTGAGCAGCCATTGGCATTTCCTCCGCCGGCCGCCGCCCAGCCCGAGCCGGGGGGTGTCGTGCTCCCGCGCCCGGGTCTGCCGCAGCCGACGGCAGACGCAGGCACCGGCCCACCGCCGCCCGCCCGGCGGCTGACCGGACCGGCGCCCCGAGACGTCTCACGACGCGTCGCGGCGGGCGAGAGACCATGAGCACAAAATAGGAACATTGTCAAGTTTTGGCTGGGCCGGGGAGGAGGTTCCCAAAGGGCGAGCCCTTTGGCGGGGTTTGGGGCGGAGCCCCGAGATACCAGGGCTCCGCCCTGGACCCGCACAAGGTCCCGGACCTTGTGAATCCAGGACTCCATCGATCGGCCCTGATGCATTGCCGGCACGCGGCCCCTGGTGCACCCTGTCGGCGATCTCGCTCACCGAGCCAGGAGCCGTCGCATGATCGCAGCCGCCCATTCCACTGCCCCGGACCGCGAAGCGATCCAGGCGATGCGCGTCGACCTGGCGGCGGCCTACCGGCTGATCCACCGGCTCGGCCTCGACGACAGCATCTACACCCACATCTCGGCGCGCCTGCCGGGGGAGGGGCATCGGTTCCTGATCAACCCCTACGGGATGCGGTTCGAGGAGGTGACGCCGCACAACCTCGTCACCGTCGATATCGACGGCCGCGTGCTCGAGGATCCGATGGGGCTCGGCATCAACCCGGCCGGCTTCACGATCCACAGCGCCATCCACGCCGCGCGCCACGACGCGATCTGCGTGCTGCACACCCACACGGTCGCGGGCGTCGCGGTCTCGTGCCAGGAGGAGGGGCTGCTCGCCCTGAACCAGTGGTCGATGCAGTTCGCCGGCCGGCTCGCCTATCACGCCTATGAGGGGATCGCCCTCGACCTCGACGAGCGGGCGCGGCTGGTGGGAGATCTCGGCGACAAGCCGGTCATGGTCCTGCGCAACCACGGGCTGCTGACCTGCGGGCGCTCGGTCGGCGAGGCGTTCAAGCTGATGCACAACCTGGAGCGCTCGTGCCGGGCGCAGCTGGCGATCCAGGCCGCCGGCGCGCCGATCACCCGCCCCTCCGCGGCCATCGCGGCCAAGACCGCCGGGCAATACGCCGCCGGCTACGACCGCATCGCCGTCCAGGGCGCCCCCGACAACGAATGGGCGGCGTTCAAGCGGATGCTGGCCCGTACGGATCCCGACTTCGCGCAGTGAGCCGGCTACGGATGATGCGCGCGGTCGTGCTGGGTTGAAGGGCGCGGGTGCTTTGCGCGCGTGTGCATGAGCGGATCACACATCGCCGCCGGCCGTGGGGGCGTCGGCTGATCCTGGGGCAGGCGGTAAGCCGAAGGACCGGTTTGGCGCCTGTCGGCTCTCCGGCATGACGTACTCTGGCCGAAAGCAGAATGACCGGTTCGGGGCAGGGCCGCCGCAGAAGCGGACAGCCTCCTACCGACCCCACTCGGTCGTCCGCGACAATTTGCTTATTGCCCGAAAGCGGACGACCGAGGGTGTACCGATCAGGCATGCGGTACTGAGGGGGACCCCGAAGAAGCGATCAGCTGAGACTTCCGAACCCTGCGAGCTCCCGGGTCCAGGTCAACG
>NZ_JAKSYK010000109.1:0-206 GCF_022829425.1 Methylobacterium sp. J-072
GCGCGCGGGACATGGCCCGCGACATCGCGCGCTCCGAGGAAGGCAAAACCTCGCGGCGCGAGCGCAAGAAGGTTGAGATGCTGTTTGCCCACCTCAAGCGTATCCTGAAGCTGGACCGCCTCCGGCTGCGAGGGCCGAACGAAGCAAGAGACGAGTTCCACCTCGCAGCCGCCGCTCAGAACCTGAGGAAGCTCGCAAAGCTCCTC
>NZ_JAKSYK010000112.1:0-11296 GCF_022829425.1 Methylobacterium sp. J-072
GCTGCCGAAGGCGTAGTTCCGGTCTCGCCAGAAGTCGGGGTAGTGGGCGTCCGCCGCGCTGCAGACGACCACGGCGGAGCCCGGGGTGAACTGAGAGTTGTAGCCGACCTGGGCGGCGCCGGAGAACCCGTCCTGGCTGCGGTTGCGGAAGGTGGTGACGGCGGCGGGGCCGTTGGTCAGGCCGACACCGCCCGGCACGACGCAGGTCGAATTGTTGGCGCCGCTGCTGGCGTCGAAGGAGTAGCCGGCGTTGATACCGAACTAGGCGCAGGTCCAGGTGAACACCGGGACGGGGGTGAACACCGGCGGCGGCGCGGCGCGGCGCGGCAGGTCGGCCGCGAAGGCCGAGCCGGCGAGGGCGACGCCCGCAAGGGCGGTGGTGGCGCGAAGCAGGGATTTCATCATCTGGTCCTCACTGGTGGCCCCGCGCCGGCTTCATAAAGCCGACACGGAACGCGGATCTGGCTGTCTTCCAGCGGTTCCAGGGCGCTTTGCGCTCTGCGGTATCGCCGACCGCTCATCGCGGCCCCTTATGGCAATCCGCCGTTTTTCCCCGGCACCTCGTGCGTCTAAACGCGCTCGAATGGTCAAGGTTCGCTTACGGCCACGCTTTTTTTCGCCGCGGTGGTTTGACAAAGTGTCGCACCCCCTGGACGACGATGGCCGCGCTTGGGGATCCGGCCGGGGTCACGGCGTCAGCGCGATGGCCGAGATCAGGCGTCCGTAATCGGCTTCGCCGCGATGCGTGGTCCGGCGGTAGCTGTAGAACCGCTCCGGGTCGGCATAGGTGCAGAGGTTGAGCATCGCGGCTTCGCCGATGTCCGCCTCGCCGAGCCGGGCCAGGATGAAGCCCGGGAGGTCGAACTGCGCGTGTCTCGCGCGGGTGCCGGCGCCGAGGAAGCGTTCCATGCCGGGGGCCTCGGCGCGGAAGCGCGTGATGAAGTCCGGGCCGACCTCGTAGGAGGCCTGACCGATGGTCGGCCCGAGCACGGCCACGATCTGCCGCCGCCGGGCACCCAGCGCCTCCATGGCCCGCACCGTCGCCTCGATCACCCCCGTGAGCGCGCCCTTCCAGCCGGCATGGGCGGCGCCGACCACGCCATTCTCGGGATCGGCGAACAGGATCGGCCCGCAATCGGCGGTGGCGATGCCCAGGGCGAGACCGGGCACCCGCGTCACCATGGCGTCCGCCTTGGGACGGTCCGCGGCCGGGAACGGCGCCTCGACGGTGACCACCGCGGCGGAATGAATCTGATACAGGCTGACCAGCCGGTCCGGCGGCAGGCCGAGCTGGGCGCACATCCGCGTCCGGTTCTCGGCGACGCGCTCCGGCACGTCCTGCGAGCCGAGCCCGCCGTTGAGCGCGGCGTAGATGCCCTCCGAGACGCCGCCGACCCGGGTGAAGAAGGCGTGGCGCATGCCGGCGTGCGAGGAGAGTTCCGGCGCCTCGATAAACATGCCTGCGGTCACGGTCGGCTCCCTCGCGGTCCTAGTGTCGCGCTCGATACCGGAATGGCCGCCCCTTGACGATGTCGTGGAACCGTCAGATTCTTGCTGCATTGCAGCATGAGTCCGGGTCCCGGACTCATTCCGAGAAGGATCGCAATGTCACGACGGAACGAGAACGACTCCCCGATCGAGACCGCCGCGCAAGAGGCTCCGGAGCGCCGGAGCCAGAACGCGGCCGAGCATCCCGTCGAGCGTGAGCCCGGCGCCTTCGACCCCTCCGATCCGAACCCACCCGCACCTCCGACGCCGCGGGCGCCGAGCGCCTCCGATGCGGGGTTCGGCTCGTTCGGCTGACGACATCCCGAGCCGCCGCCCGGAGACCGAGCCTCAGGCTTCGGGAAATCCGGGTAGCGGCCCGAGATCCCGGCCGGTCACGGCCAAGACCTTGAACAGATTGCCCATGCCGGCTCGGCTCATATCCGTGAGCCGTTGGACGGCCGCATCGATCGCCGCAGCCTGAGCCGCTGTGGCACGGGTTTTCAGGCGCTCGGCCCGCGCGTTCAGACCGAGGGTGAGCAGGAAGTCCCGCTGCGACACCGGTCCGTGGGCGCTCGCACCCTCCGCCTGTGCGGCCTTCGCCAGGGCGGCGAAATCGACATGGTGCGTGAGATCCGCCTCGCCCGGCGCCGCCAGCGGGTCCGCGAAGCGATGCCCCGACAGGGCCTGAAGCGTATCGCCAAAGCCCGGCCGGACGTGGCCGTAATCGATCGCCAGCAGGGCACCGCCGGATTCGCGCAGGCGCCGGGCCAACTGCCGCATCAGCGCGAGGCCGGCTGCCGGCACGCTCAGCAGCGCGCCTTCCGGGCCGTCGGCGTCAAGGCCCGGGGTCGCCTCCGGGGTTAGGCCGAACACCAGATCGCCCTCGGGGCCGAGGCCAACCTGGCGCTCATGCCAGCCGGTCGAGCGGCGCTCGAACTGGCGTACCGGCAGACAATCGAAGAACTCGTTGGCGAGGAGGATCGCCGGGCCCTCCGGCAGGGTCTCGATCCCGGTGTGCCAAGTCGCCCCGGTGCCGGCGAGGGCTCGCTCCTGCACCGCCTGCAGCACCGGGCTGGTCTCGACGAGATGCGGCCGCAGCTCCGCGTCCGGGACCGCCACCCGCAGGGCGCGCAGGGCGTCCGCCATCAGCGTGCCCCGGCCGGGACCGAGTTCCACCAGGACCAGCGGGTCCGGCCGGCCGAGTTGGCCGTGGACGTAGCCCGCCCAGGCGCCAAGCAGCTCGCCGAACATCTGGCTGATCTCGGGCGCCGTGGTGAAATCACCCTGCGCCCCGAGCGGATCGCGGGTGCGGTAATAGCCGTGGACCGGGTGACCGAGGCAGAGCGCCATGTAGCGGTCGACGCCGATCGGCCCGCCATGGCGGATCAGTGCCGCGATCTCGGCTCCGAGCGGCGTCACGCCTTCGCGGGCGCCTCGCGCGCCGCCTCCTGCGGATCGGACGCTGCGACTGGATTGCGCGGACGGGTCCGCCCGGTCCCCGCCAGCACGATGTAGGTCAGCCCGACGACCATCATCGGCACGCAGAGCAGCATGCCCATGGTCACGCCGCCGCCCATGGGACCGAGATGGTCGCCGAACAGGAAACCGAGCTGCCGGTCCGGCTCGCGGAAGAACTCGCAAACGGTCCGGGCCAGAGCGTAGCCGAAGACGAAGATGCCGCCGAGCAGGCCGGGCTTGCGGAAGCCGAACCGGCGGACGGCGAGCGCCATGACGATGAACAGCAGCAGCCCCTCGGTGGCCGCCTCGTAGAGCTGGCTCGGATGGCGTGGCAGCGGCCCGCCGGTGGGGAATACGATCGCGTAGGGGAAATCCGGCGCGACCCGGCCCCAGAGCTCGCCGTTCACGAAATTGGCAATCCGCCCGAAGAACAGGCCGATCGGCACGACCACGGCGCCGATATCGAGCAGCGTGTAGCCGTTGAGCTTCTTGGCCCGGGCGAACAGCAGGAAGGCCAGGATCGCGCCCAGGAAGCCGCCGTGGAACGACATGCCGCCGTTGCGGATCGCCAGGATCTCCATCGGGTCGGCGATGTACATCGGCAGGTTGTAGAACAGCACGTAGCCGATCCGCCCGCCCAGCACGACGCCCAGCGCCACCCAGACGACGAGGTCGTCGATATCGACCACCTGCGGACGCTTGACCACGCCCCACAGGCTGTCGGCCATGACCAGGCGGCGCGCGTAGTACCACCCGCCGATCAGGCCGGCGATGTAGGCGAGCGCGTACCATTTGATCGTGATCGGCCCGATCGCGAGTGCCACCGGATCGATGGCCGGAAAGGGCAGGGCGAGGAGCGGCATCGGTCTGACCTCCAGGGCGGCCGGATTGGACGCCGGAGGGGCGGTGCGTCAAGTGCGCGGGACGCAGCGTCCGTTTGCGGGCATCAGGCGTTCACGAACAGGAAACCGTGGCCGTCCGGACCTGCGCAATAGGCAGCCGCACCATCTGCGGATGCACGAGGCGCAAACCCCGCCTCGCGCAGCACCTGCAGCAGGCCGTCCATATTTACGACTGTGAAGACGAATCGGGTCGAGGCGCAGTCGGCCGGGTCGAACGGAGCCGGGGATGCTTGCCGGGTAATCGGCCGACGATAATGCAACAGCTCGACATGCGGCGCGGGTGTGGGTGCTTCGAGCGCGATCACGTCGACTTCTGGATCGTCTAAGCCGTCGAGCCGGGCCTGTTCGGGGCCTTGGTTCAGCCCGGTCTGCGCGACCGTGAGGCCGAGGGGACCGGTGAGGAACGCCAGGGCCGCGTCGAGGTCGGTGACGGTGATCGCCGAGTGATCGATGCCGAGAAACAGGCCCGGCGCGTCGCGCCAGCGCTCGGCCGGCGAGCCATCGGGAAAGTAGATCAGCTCCAGCGGGTGGCCGTCCGGGTCGCGGAACTTGTAGGCGGTCACGCCCCCGGAGGATGCCGGCAGGACCTGGGCACCGCCCCGGCTGATCGGGGCCGCCCTGAACCGGGCGAGCCGCGCCATCGCGGCATCCATGGCGCGCACCGGGATCGCGAGATGCTGGAAGAACGGATCGGTCGCGGCCGGATCGGCAGGGTAGGGCGCGCCGGGCGGTTCGACCGCGAGGAACGTCACGGTCTGGCCGCCGATCTGCAGGTGCAGCTGGGTCGCCTGCCTCCCGGTGAGCCCCATCGCCTCGGCCTGCGCGTCCGGCACTGGCTCCGGCGGCGCGACGCGGTCGAAATCGAGCCCGTCCCGATAGAAGGCCTCGGTGACCGCAAGGTCCGCGACGGTGCGGCCGAATCCGGTGATGGCCCGAACGCCGCTCACAACAGCCGCGCCCCGCGGACGTTGGTATAGATCGCATAGAGCGTGTGCGAGGCGCAGAGGAACAGACGGCTGTCGTTGCGGCCGCCAAAGGCGAGGTTCGCCACCGGTGAGGGCACCAGAATCTTGCCCAGTAATTCGCCGCCGGGATCGAGGCAGTGGACGCCATCGCCGGCGCTCGACCAGAGATTGCCGTGCTCGTCGCACCGGATCCCGTCGGCATTGCCCGGGGCGATCGTGCAGAACACCTGTCCCCCAGACAGGTGGCCATCCTCAGCCACGTCGAACACACGCACGTGCTTCAGCGGGTCGGGGGCGAATTGCAGCCCGGTCTCGACGACGTAGAGTTTTCGCTCGTCGGGCGAGAAGCACAGGCCGTTCGGCCCCTGGAAGTCGTCCGCAACCACGCGCAGCGCGCCGTCGCGTGGGTCGAACCGGTAGAGCGCGGCCGGCAGCTCGGAATCCTGCTTGCCGCCCTCGTAGTCGGTCTGGATGCCGTAGGGCGGGTCTGAGAACCAGATCGTGCCGTCGGACTTGCAGACGATGTCGTTGGGCGAATTCAGCCGTCGGTCCTGGTAGCGCTCGACCAAGCTGGTGATGCTGCCGTCGAGCTCGGTCCGGTGGATGCGCCGGCCGCGATGCGAACAGGAGAGGAGCCGGCCCTGGCGGTCCCGGGCATGGCCGTTCTCGAAGTCGCTCGATTCGCGGTAGACGCTGAGGCCGCCGGAATCGGTCCAGCGCATCACCCGGTTGTTCGGCAGGTCCGAGAACAGCAGTTCGTTGCGGTCGCCGAAGAACACCGGCCCTTCGGTCCAGCGAAAACCGTCGGCAAGCTTTTCCAGCGGCGCGTTCGGCAGCACATACGCCTTGAAGCGCGGCTGGGTCAGCTCGAAACCGTCCATACCGCAGCCCCTACTTGAAGCGCCCGGGCTGGTTCACGGTCGGCTCGACCTGGAGCCCCGTGACGATCATCGTGCAGGGCTCGTCGCCCACGGTGCCCGAGAGGTGGCCCTTCTTGCTGTCGCGCGCCTTGGTGTTCTGGTCTTCGCCCATCATCAGCTCGCCCGGGCCCATCTCGACCCGGTGACCGTCCATGGTCTCCACGAACCAGCGGCCGGACAGGATCGCGATCCATTGCGGCCGCGGGTTCTCGTGCCACTCGCCGACCCAGCCGACCGGGAGGACCGTGAAGGTCACCACCGAGGGCGCCGGCTCCATCTTGTCATTCCATTGCGGCGCGGTCTCGGGGTTTATCCCCTCGAACTTGAAGCGCGCGATGGAAAATTGCTCCTGGCGGCTCACCCCGTCCGCGTCGGTATAGACGTGCCAGTACGGCATCTTCGGAGGGGTCGGCTCGCTCATCGTCGATCCTGTGCGGTGGAAAAAATCGTCTTCCGCACAACGGCCGGGTCTGGCGATGGTTCGCGGCGGCGTGGGCCCGCCGCCGCAAGTGCGATCACATCTGCTCAGGCAGCCGCTCGCTCTGGGCGAGGTTCGAGAACCGGGTGATGTTGGCGTCGAACTGCAGTTCCACGGTGCCGGTCGGACCGTGGCGCTGCTTGCCGAGGATGACTTCGGCCTTGCCGTGGACGCGGTTCATCTCCGCCTCCCAGGCGAAGAACTCCTCGGTGCCCTCACGCGGCTTCTTGTTGTTGACGTAGTACTCCTCGCGGAACACGAACATCACCACGTCGGCGTCCTGCTCGATCGAGCCGGATTCGCGCAGATCCGAGAGCTGCGGACGCTTGTCGTCGCGGTTCTCGACCTGACGGGAGAGCTGCGACAGGCCGATGATCGGCACCGCCAGCTCTTTGGCCAGCGCCTTCATGCCGGTGGTGATCTCAGTCATCTCCTGCACGCGGTTGTCGCTGCGCTTGCCGGAGCCGGAGAGCAGCTGCAGGTAGTCGACGATCAGCAGGTCCAGGCCCTTCTGGCGCTTGAGACGCCGGGCCCGGGCGGCGAGCTGGGCGATGGAGATGCCGCCAGTCTGGTCGATGTAGAACGGGATCGTCTGCATGTCCCGGGCGGCGTCGGTGATCTTGTAAAAGTCCTCCGGCCGAATGTCGCCGCGGCGGATCTTGTACGAGGGCACGCCCGATTGCTCGGCGATGATACGGGTGGCGAGCTGCTCGGCCGACATTTCGAGGGAGAAGAAGCCGACGATGCCGCCGTTGACGGTCTGCATCGTGCCGTCGGCCGCTTTCTCGCCGCGATACGCCTTGGCGATGTTGAAGGCGATGTTGGTCACCAGCGAGGTCTTGCCCATGGCCGGGCGGCCCGCGAGGATGATCAAGTCGGAGGGTTGCAGGCCGCCCATTTTGGCATCGAGATCCGATAGGCCGGTGGCGATGCCCGAGAGCTTGCCGTCGCGCTGGTAGGCCTTGGCGGCCATGTCCACCGCGGCGGTGAGCGCGTCCGAGAATTTCTGGAAGCCGCCGTCGTATTTGCCCGCTTCAGCGAGCTCGTAGAGCCGCCGCTCGGTCTCCTCGATCTGGTCGCGGGGCGCCTGCTCGACCGGCGCCTCGTAGGCGCCGTTCACCAGATCCTCGCCGATGGTGATCAGCCGGCGGCGGATGGCGAGGTCGTAGATCGTCCGGCCGTAGGCGCCGGCATTGATGACGGTGGTCGCGTCGGCCGCCAGCCGGGCGAGGTACTGCATCACCGTCTGGCCGCCGAAATCGGCGTCGCCCAGATAGGTCTTCATGGTGATGGGCGTGGCGAGCTTGCCGGCCCGGATCAGGGACGCCGCCACCGAAAAGATCTGCTGGTGGGCATCCTCCATGAAGTGCTCGGCCAGGAGGAAATCCGACACCCGGTAATAGGCGTCGTTGTTCACCAGGATGGCGCCGAGCAGCGCCTGCTCCGCATCGATGTTGTGCGGGGCGACGCGGTACTCGGCTTGAACGGCTTCCAGCTTGGCCGTGAGCGCATTGGGCAGGGCCATCGGCAGACGACTCCGAATCAGGCGCCGGGACGGGCGCACCAGGATCACACCGCGCGACCTTGGCCACGGTAAGGTTACCGAAGCTTAGCCGACGGCCGGTTCGTCCGGCATCGGCCCGGACGAACGGACGCCCGCCGACTCTCGCGAGGGGCGGGCGTCCATGCTGGAACAAAACTGGAACGTGTCAAGTCTCGGGGCGAATGATCCCCAATGTTCACCGGTATACAGGGATGTGGTCTACGCCATCCCGAGTGGGCCACGGGACCCTCACGGAAAGGCGCAAGCCGAGTCCCAAAATCAGCCGCGGTCGTCGGCGCCTTCGCCGGCATCGGCCAGCGCCGCGCCGACTTCCAGGCCGAGGTCGTCGAGGTTGAACGCCTCGCGCTCGGTGACCGACTCGCCGCGGGCCTGACGCTCGGCCTCCTCGGGGCTGCGGGCGACGTTGACCGTCACCTGGACCTCGACCTCGGGGTGCAGCACCACCGGGACATTGTGCAGGCCGAGCGTCTTGATAGGCTGGTTCAGGATGAACTGGCCGCGATCGACGGTGAAGCCGTCCTTGGCCACCACCTCGGCGAGGTCGCGGGTGGAGACGGAGCCGTACAGGACGCCGGACTCGCCCGACTGGCGGATCAGGACGAAGCTCTGGCCGTTCAGCTTCTCGGCGACGGCCTCGGCGTCCTTCTTGCGGTCGAGGTTGCGGGCCTCGAGCTGGGCGCGCTGCGCCTCGAAGTGCTTCTTGTTGGACTCCGTCGCGCGCAAAGCCTTGCCGCGCGCGAGCAGGAAGTTGCGGGCGAAGCCCGGGCGGACGTTCACGGTCTCGCCCATCTGGCCGAGCTTGGCCACGCGCTCGAGCAGGATCACTTCCATCGTCTTTCTCCTTCAGTTGGTCGGCCTCATGGGCCGGGGACTCACGGCGCCGGGTTGTCCTTGGGACGGCGGCGATCGAGGGCGGTGTCGGCTAGGCCGAACAGGGTGAGTGCCACCAGGGCGACGCCCTGGGTCACGAACAGGATCAGGTACATGCCGAACAGCATCAGTCCGCGCCCCGGCCGGCCGCGCGAGCGGTCGTGGAAGGCGGCAAGCCCCTGGAGCGCGAAGGCCGCGCTGAACGCGCCGACCAGCGCGACGCCGAACACGCCGACGAAACCCGGGGCGAAGCACATCAGCACGGCGGCCGCCAGGGTCACCAGGGTGGTGCGCGGCATGGCGGTCGCCGGCAGGTCGGGCCAGGGTCGCGGCAGCCGGCCGGAAATCTTCACGATCCTTGCCGAGGCCCAGAGGTAGAAGGTCAGGAGCAGCGCCAGCCCGTTGGCCGCGAAGGCCGGGACGACGCGGGCCAGCGCGTCGGCGACTTCGGTTCGTGTCACCTCGGCCTCGTCCGGATTGGTCTTGGGCTCCGCATCCGGCTCGGCGGCCGCGTCCGGACCGGCATCGCCGGCCTCGGCTTGAGGCGTGTCGGCGCGGCGGCCCTCGATCGTCGGGCGGGCGGCGGGGTCGCGCACCTGCACCAGCGTGCGGGCGAGCCCGCGCAGCTGCGCATCGAAGGCGGCGTGGTTCGGCGAGGACAGGACCGCGATGGCGATGAAGGCGAGGGCGGCCGTGGCGGCGGTCCAGCCGAGCAGGCGGCCGGTCGGGTACCATTCGAGGCCGGTGGGCGTCTCGCGGCCGAGCAGCGTCAGGTAGGCGAGCCACCAGGCCGGCAGGGCGATGTAAGCGGCGTAGGCGAGGCCCATGAAGGGCGCGATCACCAGGGCCAGCGCGAGGCTGCCGGCCGCCGCCGCCGCGAGGGCGGCCTTGTGGCTCCAGCCCAGGCCGACGATCAGGATCGGCAGGGGTGCCACGAGGTAGAGCAGGATCGCCAGCGGGGTCGCCTTCAACAGCACCCCGAACAGGAGTGCGGAGACGAGGCCCGCGCCGATACCGATGCCGATATGCTGTGCCATGGGTTCCGCTGTCCCGCTGCCCGTCCGGCAGGGTTAGAGGCGACGCTGCGCCCCAACGATCGAGCGATGCCAGATCGCTCTGTGAAGACCGGCCCGGACAGATGCCGGGCCGGCCGAGATCAAAAACCTACTTGATCACGTAGGGCAGCAGGCCGAGGAAGCGGGCGCGCTTGATCGCCTGGGCGAGTTCGCGCTGCTTCTTAGCCGAGACCGCGGTGATGCGGGACGGGACGATCTTGCCGCGCTCGGAGACGTAGCGCGACAGGAGCTTGACGTCCTTGTAGTCGATCTTCGGCGCGTTCGCGCCGGAGAACGGGCAGGTCTTGCGACGACGGAAGAAGGGACGGCGTCCGCCGCCCGCACCAGCACCAGCACCAAATGCCATGGCTCAGGCCTCCCCGCCGAAGCTGCGCTCGGGACGATCGCCACCGCGATCACCCCGGTCCGGACGGTCGCCGCCGAAGCCGCCGCCGCCACCGAAGCCGTCATCGTCGCGACGCCGGCCGCGCTCGCGATCCTTGCGGTCGTCGCGATCGCGCTTCTGCATCATCGCCGACGGCTCGGAATCGAGATCCTCGACCCGGACGGTCATGAAGCGCAGCACGTCCTCGGAGATCTGCATCTGGCGCTCCATCTCGGCGATGGCGGCCGGGGGGGCGTCGATGTTGAGGAGCGCGAAATGCGCCTTGCGGTTCTTCTTGATGCGGTAGGCCAGGGACTTCACGCCCCACATCTCGATCTTCTCGAGGCGGCCGCCGTTCTGCTCGATCACACCCTTGTAGGTGTCGATCATCGTCTCGACCTGCTGGGACGTCACGTCCTGCCGGGCCAAGAGCACGTGCTCGTAGAGAGGCATGTTCGGGCCTTTCAGTGTCAAAAGGAGCCCGGCCGCTGACAAGCGGCTGGTTCGGGCCGGTTCATTCGCGAGACGCTCGGCGCCAAGCCCTTCGAGCCGTTTTTGCAGGCCCGAGCGGTTGATCGAAGGCGGAGACACCGGACGACGGGTCGGTGAAGACCCTATGCCGCAAGCGGCACCATCCGTTCAGCCCCCGGCCGGAGCGAACGCGAGGGGCGGCGCATAAGCGGTTTTTGTTCGTCTGGCAAGACCGAAGGGCTTCAGACAGACCGGTGAGCCGGTGCGTCTTGCCGGTGAGGCACAACGCCAGCATATCGGCGGTTCGAGGGGCGCCCCGGACCGTGGCCGCCCCGGGACGAATGGGCCCATGACTTCCGAAAAGATCTCCGATCGGCAGCGCCTCGGCGTCAACATCGACCACGTCGCCACCGTGCGCAACGCCCGCGGCGAGCACTATCCCGATCCGGTGCGGGCGGCCCTTCTGGCGGTCGAGGCTGGAGCGGACGGCATCACCGCGCATCTGCGCGAGGATCGCCGCCATATCCGCGACACCGATATCGCCGCGCTGAAGCGTGATCTCACCGTGCCGCTGAACTTCGAGATGGCGGCGACCGACGAGATGGTGGCGATCGCCCTGGCGACCCGGCCGCACGCCGCCTGCCTGGTGCCCGAGAAGCGCGCGGAGCGCACCACCGAGGGCGGCCTCGATATCGTCGGCGGGTGCGATCACCTCGCCCCCCGCATTCGGGCCCTGGCCG